>NZ_JAUMZR010000005.1:0-56686 GCF_030528045.1 Streptococcus sp. | reverse complement strand
TGATAAACGTTGATAAATCAATGTTTTTATTTTTAGAATTTGAGTTTTTAGAGGTTCCCTTATTCATTCTAGTCTTCTTTTTTGCCTTTAGTGGCCACTAATCCTGCACTCAAACCAAGAAGAGCGAAACCTGCTGCTAGAGCTGCTTGACTTTCTGCACTTCCTGTATTTGGTAGCTGCTCTGCTTGAGCTTGACTAGCTGCATTTGAGGAAATTTCTTTTGTATCTGCTTTTTCTGATATTTGTGGTTTTGTAGATTCTTGAGGTACTGGTTTAGCTGTTTCACTAGCCGTACCAACTTCTACAATGCGATCTTGAGCCATGACTTTATCATAGCTTTCTTTTTTAGTTCGCTTACCATTTTCAACTTCGATCAAGTGAACACGGATACCTTTTTGACCTTCTTGGAGAACACGAGTTTGACCTAGATACAACTTATCAGACTTGCGTTCCTGAACCTTGAAATCAATTATTTCTTCTTCGATTACAAGTTCTGGTCTGTTAAGAACTAGGTTCTTCACTTCATCTTCTGGAAGAGAGGTTCCTGGTTTGGTTCCAACCAAGACGATGCGGTCTGTCGGAGCTTCTACCACTTCACGGAGTTTTTCTTCCTTACTTCCACTAGGATTAACCGCTGTAAAAATCCGTTCCTTACCAACTTTTCCTTCTTGTTCTACACGAGTTTCACCTAGATACAGTGTTGAATCCTTTTTCTCAACTGTCTTATATGCCAAATCTTTTTCAACAAATTCGAGTTTTGGAAGTTCCTCTTGTACTGCGGCAACATTCTTCTCAGAAACTGGTTTTTCCTTAGTCAACTGGATACGGTATTCCTTGACTTGTTTTCCACTTTCTGAAACAAGGCGAACAAGTACTGGAAGGCTATCGTCTCCGCTATCTACAACTGTTGAAGCTACTTGATTGCGTTCTTCGACTGAGACTTTTAGACGTTGACCTTTATAGGTGATTTGGTAGTCTTGACGATCTTCAGCGAAGTCAGGAATCTCTTTTCCATCTACAAGAATCTTCGATTGGGTACTTTCTTGAGGCAATTCACTCGGAGCAAGGAAGGTCATCTCAATCATCGCAACACCGCTCTTGTCTGCTTTACGATCCATACGCCATCTCATGGCTTTGGCTTTGACAGCTTTAAATGTTACGTTGATTTCATCACCAGCTGCGATGTCTTTATCCGCACGATAAGGCACAGCTTCCCAGTTTTCTGGATTATTGAATGGATGAGCTGCATCGTAGGCTTGGTAGTTAGAATAGTAGGTAGGCACTTCAAACTCTGGGCCAATATAGCGTTCCAAAACGAGTTTAGATGGGGCATCCGTACCACTATCTGCAAAGAAGTGAAGTTTGGCTTGCGCTACAGTCCGTTCTACAATCTTACCATTTTCACGGAAGATTACACCTGCTGATACTTCTGGATTAGAAGATGGTGTTGGAGACCAGTTTGTCCAACGACGATTTTCTGAATGATTTCCGTCATTGAGATAGTCCACACGGTCATGGGAGTTTCTATCAATGTCGTTAGTGGCTGAAGCAAAGGCGCGGTTACTATTTTCATCATACTCTGGGTTATTTGAAAGAGCTTCACCAAGTTTGTCTGTCACTCGTACAGTGAACTCAGCAACAAGATCGCTACCAAGGACACGACCTCGAACGGTAAATTGACCTGCTTTTGTCAGATTTTCTGCTGGAACTTCTTCCCATTCAACTGCCAAGTCTTTTGTTTCGTAACCGTCTTTACCTGTGAAGTAAACAGGAACCTTAGTTGGCAATTCAAGTGGTTGCCCTACTTGTAGCAAGCGAGCTTGTTTGACCGCGGCAACTGGTTTACGAGAGAGCAAGTCTTTATTGCTTGTAAAGTGTAGACGGTATTCTCCTAGGATATCACCATTTTCAGCTTTCGCGATAACACGAACTGGCTCACCTTCACGAACACTTGGAACGACGGTAGCGAGACCATTGTTGCTAACACTTGCTGTTACTGCAGGAACTTTGCCATCTACAAACTCAAGGTAGTAGTCTGTCAAATCAGGGTTGAAGTTTGCTAAGTCTTTACCGTCAACTTGGATTCTCGTTTGTCCTTGTTTGGCTGCTGCGACTTGTTTTGCAAAGATTTGTACTTCTGTGATAGAAGTTCCTTTCTTGCTATCAAGTCGAACCATACGAATGCGAACCGCATAGGTCTCAACTTTATCAAAGTTGAAATGATTCATTTCTCCAGCTTTTAATTGAGCTGGTGCTTTGAGATTGCTTACCTCTTTCCAGTTTGCAGGATCGTTAAAGGCATGGTTTTCCTCACCTACAAAGCTAGGGTTTTTAGGGGCTGTTGGAACGGTCTTACCGACATAATATTCGATCACATAAGACTTCGGTACACCAACTCCGTGGTCTTCGTGGAATCCGACACTTAAGTTATCAACAGAGCGTTTGCTCAAAATACCTGAATCTCCGAATAGGACACCAACTGAAGCTTCTGGATTAGTACGGTTCCAGTTTGTCCAACGGTTAGCTGGGCGGTCATTAAAGGAAATCAATTTATCGTTGACGTTTGAAACAGGATCAGTTGGATTTGAGTCTGAAGCAAAGGCAAGTGGCAATTCTGAACCGGTCCATTGGTCAGAAATATTTGCTCCCTTCTCAGTTTGAGCAGATACGCGAACATGAAGTTTAGTTGTTAATTGCGTACCTTCTAGGCGACCATTAACTGTAAAGACACCTTCCTTGGCGTATTGGTCTGGACGAATCGCATCCCAAGTAACCTTAGCTGATGAAACGTGCCCATTTGAATCGTAGGTACGAACGCTTTCTGGTAATTGTGGTGTTTCTGAGATTGGTGTTGTCACACTAACTTCTTCAACTGAAACGATGCCTTCTACAGATACTTTAGCACGCGCCTCAAGGTCAAGACCTTCAACTTTACCTAGAACTTCAAAGGTTTGATAGTGGTCGAGTTTTTCTTTTGGAATGGCTTGCCAAGTGACTTTGTGGGCTTTAGGGAAACCTTTGTCATACTCAACCGTTACTGTTGTTGGAAGAGTAGGTTCTTGATGCAAGTCTGTCACTACATTTACTGGACGGATAGATTGCGCAACCTTCGTCTCAGTATTGGCTTGGATAGTGAGTTCAACTTGGCCTTTAGCTCCCTCATATTCCGCTTTCAGAGTGACTGCTCCTGGCTTATGCAACTCAAGCATTCCTTTACGAACTGCGACCTCCCCTTCACCACTTGTAGATAAGTTCACTTTATCAGCTGGTAGAACTGCTTGTGTTCCATCTTGATAGTGAGCAAGGACAGACAATTTGACTGTTTGGTCTTCTTTGAGGATGTCAGCTTTCTCCACTTGTAGGCTCAAATGATCAATTTTTGGTGCTTCTTCGAGGAACTGAATAGCATACATTTGAAGAGGGCCACCATCATTTGGTTGAACAAAGATGCTTGCACGCATACCGTTTGCTGCACTTGCTTGCACCACTGTAACAGCTGCATTTTCAGCACTTGCTGCGACTTTTGGCAGCTTAGTTCCATAAGTAAGAGTACGGTATTGCATTGGTTTTTGACTAGTAAGTCCTGTGACAGCTTCATCACCAACCCTTACAGTTGGTACTACAGGTGCTGCAGGATTGCCTTCTTCTACCACAAGAGTAGCATGAATGGTTTCTCCTCCTAGTTGGCCAGTCATTTGAATACGTGATCCTGCAACTGAAAGTTTCGCTTGATCTTCTGGAGCAATTTCCCAGTTATCAACTTCGTATTCTTGAACGCTTCCATCTGTTACTGCGATAGAAACGTATTTGTCAACAGCGCTCAAGTCTGTTCCTGGAGCAACACGCTTAACAGTTGGAAGCTCATTTGCGATTGCTAGAATTTCGACACGGGCCTCAACTTCACGTCCGTCAGCCGTGCCTTTCACCGTTACAATACCAGGTTTGCTCACATCTACTGGAGACCAGGTTACAGGACGTTCTGCACGGCTACCATCACTGTATACAAATGGAACAGTGGTAGGCATTTCTGGAGTATCTCCGATAACTGTCTGTACCTTTGGTACCTCTGTTCCTAAAACAGTCTTTTCTTGATCTTCTTTCTTACCTGTAAAGACAGTGACTTGGTCCGATTTCAAGAGATCAGAGTGGGCAGTAAGGGTGAATTTACCTGCTTGTTCAGTTGATTTAACAATGGCAACCCCTTTACCGTTAAAGGCTCTGCGGATCCAAGAACCATCTGGTTGTGCCTTGTAGCGTTCACGGCTAGCTTGTTCCCCATTATCGACACCGACCAGTTGACCTTGTCCATGCAATTGGAAGCGAACCAAATTATTGGCAGTTGGTACCACATTTCCTTCACTATCTACGATTTCGTAGTAGATGTAGGTCAAGTCTTTTCCATCGGCTGCGATTGCGTGTTCTTCTTTGACGAGGCGAACACCTGCTGGTTGGCCTGCAGTCGTGATTTTATCACGTGCAATTTCTTTTCCAGCTTCATCGCGAGCTACAGCTTCCAAAGTACCTGGTTGATAAGCAACCTTCCACTCAAGATAGAGTTCCTTAGCATTGGCACCTTCTTGGTAGGTACGGCCATCACTGGTTTGTTTTTTGTTGAACTTTTTAACACCGAGAGATTGACCGTTCAAGAATAATTCTACGCTTGCAGCGTTTGAGTAGGCACGAACTGGGATTTTTCCGTCTGAATCTTCAACTTTTGATGCCAATTCTCTATTTTCCCAGTTCCAGTGAGGAAGAAGATGTACCATTGGTTTCTTCTTGGCAGAAACCCATTGGCTTTGGTAGATATAAAAGTCATTTTTTGGAATACCGGCTGTATCTACGATACCAAAATAAGAGCTCTTAACGGGAGTTTGGTTTTGGTTGTGCCATGGTGTAGGTTCACCGATATAGTCCGTACCTGTCCAGATAAACTGTCCAGCATAGCCAGCGTTGTCACGGTCAAACGTCCATGAATCTGTTGCCGTTTTACCCCAACCAACACGATCATTTCCATAATCTGACTGTTCATAGTTACGATAAGCTTGGTTGCTATGTACCAATTCTTGTTCAGGACGATAATAGCTACCGCGTGTACGGGTTGCTGAAGAGGTTTCAGAACCATAAATCAACCAGTTTGGATGTTTCGCACGAAGTTTCTTGTAGTTATCTTCTGAATAGTTGAATCCAACCGCATCCAGTTCATCAGCAATTTTCTCATGTCCACCACTACCATCACCAAAGCGAAACTTATCTGCTCCCATGGTAACATAACGTGTAGTATCAACATCTTTAATCACTTTTACTAAGCGTTTAACCGTTGCTAGAGAATGAGGTTTACCATCGGCTTCACCGATTTCGTTTCCGATAGACCACATGAAGACAGCTGGGTGATTTTTATCTCTTTCGACCATGGTACGAAGATCGTAGTCAGACCATTTTTCACCTTTTCTAGCTTCTGGGTGAGTAGCGTCTTTTTCAAAGAAACGTCCGTAGTCATAAGGTTTCTTACCACCATACCAAGTATCAAAGGCCTCTTCCTGAACCAGCAAACCAAGTTCTGCTGCAATTTGCAAAGTCTGTGGACTTGCAGGGTTATGAGTTGTACGGATGGCGTTAACGCCCATCTCCTTCATTTGTTTGAGACGACGGTATTCTGCCTTATAGTTTTCTTCTGCTCCAAGCGCTCCGTGGTCATGGTGCAAGGAAACACCATGGAATTTAATGCGTTCACCATTCAAAGAGAAACCTTCATTTGGAGTCCAGTGATAGTAACGGTAACCAAACAAATCTTTCTTAGCATCCACCAATTGACCATCACGGTATACACGCGTAATCAATTCGTACAAGGCAGGTTTGTCATTTAAAACGGTCCAGAGTTTTGGTTGTTCAACTTCTAAAATCGCATCTAGGCTTGTTGACTCATGTGCTTTCAAGGTACGACTCGCTGTACGAACCAAACCTGTCACAGCCTGACCACCACGTTCAACGATTTGATACTCTGCCACCAGTTCATGGTCTTTATCGTCTGTATTAACAATTTTGCTGGCTACATGAGTTTCAACCTTACCATGTTGCTGTTCTTCAAGTTTTGGTGTCAAGATGGTTGTCCCATTTTTCTCAACATGAACCTTATCTGTCACTTGCAAGGTCACATCACGGTAGATACCACTACCCGAGTACCAACGGCTACTTGGTTGTTTGTTAACCGCATGGACAGCAATCACATTCTCACTACCATCTTTGTGAAGGTATTTGGTGATATCGTAAGAGAACTGGTTATAACCATTTGGATAATGCCCCACTAACTGGCCATTGACATAGACTTGAGAGTCCATGTAGACACCATCAAAGGTCACTCGAACATTTTTCTTGAGATCTTTTTCATCAAGTTTAAAGGTCTTGCGATACCAAGCTTCACCACCATTGAGCTGTCCACCCTCGTTTTGGGCAGGTGACTGATGGTCAAAATCGTTAAAGATACTCCAGTCGTGTGGGAGATCTAATTTTTGCCATGTTGATACATCGGCATCTGATTTCACAGCTTCTTTAGGATTCGCATTGAGTTTAAAGTGCCAATTTTGATTAAAATTCATTTTTCTATCTTCAATCATTTGATTCACTTCTTCATTTGTCGCAGTTTTCAACTCTTCCTTGACAGGCTTTTCTTGACTTGAAGCTTGAGATTCTACCTTTGGAGTTGTTTCTTCAGGTTTTAGAGATGCTTTCTCCTCTTTTGGAGCTACAGGTTCATCTTCTTTCTTCTCGGCTTTGCTTGCTTCAATTGGTGCAGCTTGACTTTGGTCGACACTTGCAGCATCCTTGTGCTCTGCTACAGCTTGATTTTCTTTTTCCTCCACTGCCGGACTTTCCTCTTTTGCTTGTTCAACAGTGTGGGCGATGGGAGTTTCATCCGCGAAAACTGGTGATTCTCCAATGACACTTCCTCCAAATAGAACCGCACAGGTTCCAATCATGACAGAGCAAGCGCCTACGGCAAACTTACGAATGCTGTAGACTCTTTTACGATTCCAATGGCCTTTTTCCATAAAATCCTCCTTTAGTAACCGCTTCCATTTGTTTGTAAGCGTATTACTTTTTCATAGCCTTTTACCCTTATTTTATAAAATAATATAGGAAATTTCAATACCCTAAACACAAAAAATCACATTTTTGATTGTTTTTTCTAAAATTTGTAGAAGACTCAAAAAAAGTGAATGTAGATTTAGAACAAAAACAAACAAATTTTTGACACTCAGTTAAATAGTATAAAAAAGTTCCTTTTGTAAGGAACTCCTTTTACTTATAATTAAAGATTCCCCCTGCCAACTTATCGGCTAATTTGGGGAAGAGGGTATAAAACTTATGGGCTAGGTTCAACAAAACTGGGAGATTGAGTTCCCGTTTGTTTTTTCCTATACACTTAACAATCTTTTTGGCCACTGCATCTGGTTCTAAGAGAAAGCGGTCAACCGACTTGAGGTAGGTCCCATCTGGGTCTGCCTGGTCAAAAAAGGCAGTACGAATCGGTCCTGGATTGACCGTCGTTAGATAGATACCATAGGGCATCAATTCGAGGCGCAGAGCATTTGAAAATCCAATAGCCGCAAACTTGGTCGCTGAGTAAAGACTGGACTTGCTAGTCGCTATCAAACCTGCCATGCTGACGATATTGATGATATGGCCTTTTCGGTTTTCTTTCATGCGGGCTCCAAGACGACGAGACAGATTCATCAGGGCAAAGGTATTGACCTCAAACATCTGGTGAATATCTTGATCAGAAATCTGGTCGAAATCTTCAAAAATTCCATAGCCAGCGTTGTTAATCAAGACATCAATCTTGCCATAACGGAGATAGAGGTCAGCTACCAGAGCTTCTAGGGCTGAGTCATCAGTAATATCGATTTCAATCCATTCCACATTAGGATGCTTTGCATATAGTTGGGCTAGTTTTTCCTTGTTTCTACCTAGTAAGATGAGTTGGTCATTTGGCAAGAGTTTGACCATTTCTTGGGCTAAGCCACCGCTTGCTCCGGTAATCAGAATAGTACGCATACTTATCCTTTCTCAATCTTCTAAATTTCCACCTCTTCCAAGTCTTTAACCACATGGACATTTTCAAAAACAGTTGCCGCATCTTTCTTGAGCTGACTGATATCTTTTGAGAGGAAACGAGCACTGATATGATTGAGCAAGAGGCGTTTAGCACCGGCTTCTGCTGCTACTTGTGCTGCCTGCATATTGGTTGAGTGACCGTGGTTGCGGGCAATTTTTTCATCTCCCTTGCCATAAGTCGACTCATGGACAAGGACATCAGCGTTAACAGCTAGACGCACACTGGCATTAGCTTTTCGGGTGTCACCCAGAATAGTAATAATCTTACCAGGTCGTGGTGCTGAGATATAGTCTGCTGCCTTGATTTCAGTTCCGTCTTCTAGAACAACGTCCTGACCGTTTTTGATTTTTCCAAAAAGCGGGCCAAATGGAACACCAGCAGCCTTAAGTCTTTCAGCATCCAAGGTACCTTCTAAGTCCTTTTGCATGACACGATAGCCAACACAGAAAATAGTGTGATCCAGCTCCTCTGCATACACAGTGAATTTATCGGTCTCAAGGATTTTTCCTAGAGAATCTTGGTCAAACTCATGAAAATGCATGCGGTAAGGCAGACGAGAACCCGACACACGTAGACTGGTTAAGACAAATGACTTGATCCCTTGTGGTCCATAAATGTCCAAATCCGTCTGCTCTTCATTGGCCTGAAAGGCACGACTAGAAAGGAATCCTGGCAAGCCAAAGATATGATCTCCATGCAGGTGGGTGATAAAGATTTTGCTGACCTTACGTGGTCGAATCGTGGTTTCCAGAATACGATTTTGCGTTCCTTCTCCACAGTCAAAAAGCCAGACTTCGTTAATCTCGTCCAAGAGTTTCAGGGCGAGACTTGAGACGTTGCGGGCTTTAGAGGGCTGACCAGCCCCTGTTCCTAAAAATTGAATATCCATTCGATACTTTCTAATTAATCAATATATAACATGGCTGTGCGGTTTTCCGATCGGAAATAGCGCTTTCCAGAAAAAGCAGCAGCTTCTTGCAATAAATCCTCTTGGCTGTAGCCCTTTAGACGTTTGCGACCATCAGCCAAACTTTCCAAATCCGTCAAAGCTGTGAGATTTTCTACACTAATAACTTCCTCATCTCCGACAGCTTTCATGTAAATCTTGCCAGACTCTTCAAAGACGAGTTGATGGGGGAAAATTTGCGCAATTTCAAAGAGCAAGTCAGCTGTGATTACTTCCTCAGCTTCTGAGAAAATCCGCCCAAGTCCCTCACTCTCATAGCAAAATCCATAAGATTTGCCAGATAAATTAAGACGAATAAAAGGCTTATTTTCAAAGGTGAAACTTGGTTCAACATTGTAGAGATTTAGTTCCTGACTGAGTTCTGAAAAATAATCCGTCGCAGCTTCAGGACTCTTTTTCTGGTAGAGTTCAGCAAAGTAGGCATTAACGACACTCGGTGGAGGTGTGATGAGAGCCAACTGCTCTTGCTCTGTTTTACCAGCTAGAAGTTGATCCAGATAGACCTTATCCAGACTTGTATAACCTCCATACTTTAGAGCCAACATTTTTATATCAGTCATAAAATTCCTCTAACCTCCATTTATTTTTCTCAGAAATGTAGCCTGTAATCACTTCTCCATCATCTTGGTAGTCACGATCTTCCAGAATCGCTACACTTTCCAAATCATGAATCTTGTAGGATTTTGAAAAAGGCACGCGCAAAGTAAATGCTTCAAAAATATCCTTGATCTTCTCCAAAAACAATGCTTGCAAGTTCTCACGACTATCCTCAGACTTGGCAGAAATGAGGGCATAAGGCGTTTGGGTAGGCATGAAATCCTCCACCAAATCCGCTTTATTATAAAGAGTCAGGCGAGGAATATCCTCCATGTCCAGGTCTTTCATGATGGACTGGACTGTTTTTTCATGTTCCTCGTGATAAGGATTGCTGGCATCGATGACATGAACTAGAAGATCTACATGTTTACTTTCTTCTAAGGTTGACTTGAAACTGGAAACCAATTCTGTTGGCAAATCTTGGATAAAGCCCACGGTATCAGTTAAGGTAACCTGAAGATTACCTCCCAAATGGATACTCTTTGTCGTCGCATCCAGGGTCGCAAACAGCTCGTCTGCTTCATACTGGGTCTTACTAGTCAAGGTGTTCATGATGGTTGATTTCCCAGCATTGGTGTAACCAATCAAACCAATCTTAAAGGTACTTGACTCCAAGCGTTTTTCTCTGACTGTGGCCCGATTTTTCTCAACCACCTTGAGCTGGCGCTCGATATCTGTGATTTGATTACGAACACTACGACGGTTCAGTTCCAGCTGGCTTTCACCAGGTCCACGGGAACCAATTCCACCAGCCTGACGGCTGAGCATAATCCCCTGACCAACCAAGCGAGGTAAGAGATATTTGAGCTGGGCCAAATGAACTTGGAGTTTTCCTTCATGGCTTCGAGCCCGCATGGCAAAGATATCTAGAATCAACTGCATACGGTCAATGACCTTGACACTCAGAACTTCTTCTAGATTGACATTTTGCCGTGGAGTCAAGCGATTATTGACGATGACAGTAGTAATTTCTTCTGCATCTACCATGAGTGCAATCTCTTTCAACTTACCAGAGCCCACAAAGGTCTTGGAGTCATACTTTTCCCGTTTTTGCCTGTAGCTATCCACAACGACGGCCCCAGCTGTCTTGGCTAGACTGGCCAATTCTTCCATAGAGAGATCAAAATTATCCATGCCCTGCAATTCCACACCGATGAGCAGGACTCGTTCCTCTTTTTTCTCCGTTTCAATCATCTAAAAACTCCTCAATCTGGCTTAAAATACGGTCTTGCACACCAGGCTCTCCTATCTGATAAAAGGTGACCTGCATGCGATTACGGAACCAGGTCAACTGACGCTTAGCAAAACGGCGGGTCACCTGTTTGAGACTATCGCTGGCTTCCTCAAGAGTTTGCTCCCCACGGAAATAAGGAAAGAGTTCTTTGTAGCCAATGCCTTTGGCTGCCTGCACATCTGGATAATGGTCAAAGAGCCACTTGGCCTCATCCAAAAGCCCAGCCTCAAACATCAGATCTACTCTGCGATTGATACGTTCATAAAGCTGACTGCGTTCATCATCCAAGCAGATAATCAGTGCTTCATAAGGACTCTCCTGATTTTCCAAATCCTGAGCAAAATGGGCGATTTCCAAGGCTCGCTTAGCTCGACGACGGTTAAACTGGGGAATTTCAAGGCCTGCTTGCTTCAAGAGATGGACTAATTCCTCATCTGAATAAGGCTCTAAACTAGCTCGATAGGCTAATATCTCCTCATGAGGTGTCTCCCCACCTAGATGGTAGCCTTCCAGCAAGCTCTGGACATAAAGCCCGGTTCCACCAGCAATAATGGCTAGCTTGCCACGATTTTGAATATCCTCAATAGCCTTCTTAGCTTCTGAAACAAAATCAAAAGCCGAGTAAGACTCGGTCACCTCTCTGACATCAATCAAATGATGAGGAACAGCTACTTGCTCCTCTGGGCTAGCCTTGGCCGTCCCAATATCTAGCCTTCTGTATACTTGCTGACTGTCACCACTGACCACCTCTCCACCAAAGCGCTTGGCCACTTCAATAGCAAGGGCTGTCTTCCCAACAGCGGTCGGTCCAACAATCACAATTATTTTTGTTTTCATCTTTTTTCCTTGAAAAATTTCCATTTTTTCGTTACTATTATTATATCACAAAAAGGTCAGTCAGAAAAATGCTACCACTTGAGGAGCCTGGCTGATTGGGAAGATAAAGGAGGAAGATTCATGGCTAAAGGATTCGCTAAAGGTCTTGTAACAGGTGTCGCAGGAACTGTCGCTGCCGTTGCAGGTGCAGTATACGCAATTAAAAAGAAAGTGATTGAGCCAGAAGAGCAAAAAGCAGCTTTCATCGAAGAAAACCGCAAAAAAGCAGCTCGCCGCCGCGTATCACATTAAACAACAAAAGAAGTTGAGATTTCTCAACTTCTTTTTATTTTCTTAAATAGCCAAATCAAACTTCAGTTGTGGCTTGACTGGATCATAGTCAACTAACTCAAAGTCCTCCGCTCTGATATCAAAGAAATTGGTCCCATCAGGAACATTCAAGACCAAACGAGGTTGGCAGTTTGACGGCTCACGGCGGAGCAATTCCTGAGCTTGTTCAAACTGATTATCATAGATATGGAGATTATTAATAAAGTAGAAAAACTTCCCAACCTTCCAACCGAAATGCTTGGCAATCATCATTTGAAGAGCTACGTACTGCATAGCGTTAATGTGGTGGGCCACTAGCATATCATTCGAACGCTGGGTCAAAGTCGCATCTAAATAGATTTCCCCATCAACGCGACGGACATCAAACATGGTCTGAAAGGCGCATGGAAGGAGGCCGTCCGTCTCCTCAAAAGCTTGGTAATCCCAGAGAGAGATGATATTGCGACGGTTCCAGGGATTGGCTTCCAATTGTTTGAGAATCTTATTGATGATATCGTGCTTTTTAACGACTGCCCCATAGCGCTCACCGATGGTTCCCGTATCTCCCACTTCCCAGTCATTCCAGTAGTGAACATTGTACTTGCTATTTAGCACTTCTAGACTATTAGACTGATCTTGGTAAATCCAGAGTACTTCCTTGATGGCGGATTTGATTGCAATGGGACGCAAGGTTGTGATGGGAAATTCCCCCATAGCCAAGTCATACTCGGCAAAGGCACCCGTTACGTACTTGGAGTTGGCAACAGTCCCATCCTTGTACTTGGGACGAGCCTGCTCAGAAAAGACACCGTCTTTGAGGATTCGTTCAATATTCTCTTTAAAAATCGTATCTGCTTTTGTCATTTACTCTCACCTCATTTATTGTCCTAACTAGTATAGCATAAAAAATCTTTTCTACATACTCAGATAATCGATGGCCTTTTTATATTTTTCTAATCGTTCCAAATCCTTGTCAGTGACAGAATTCAGTCTAGATAAATCTGAATTATGCTTCAAGTCTGCTAATTTGACAACGCGTGCTAGGGGATTAGATTTCACATTTTCTAGATATGTTTGATAGTCTTGCCCCTTTTTCTTTGACAAAATCTGAACGGCAACAACTACTGTTTCTGGTAAACCAGCTAGTAATAGTTCTTCAGCTGTAAAAGGACTGTCCTCTATAACATCATGTAGCAGAGCCACTGCTTTTTCTTCTTCAGTATCGACTTGACTTGCTACATAAATTGGATGTTCTATATAATCTACTCCTGCCTTATCAAATTGCCCTTTATGAGCTTCCGTAGCAATAGACAATGCTAATTCAAGCATGAGTTGTTTTGATGTATTCATCTAGCGATTCCTTCTCAAAATTAAAACCTATTTCGTTTTATTCGACTTTTAAAAAAGAGCTTGATGGATAACCAAGCTCTATTATCAATCTATCTTATTGCAATACAAGTGATGCTGCTCCGATAACTCCAGCGTCATTTCCTAGAGTTGCGAGAGCTAATTTAGTTGATGTGCGTACTTGTGGGAAGGTATTTTCATCATAAACCTTTTGCACGCCTTGGAGAAGGAATTCTCCCGCAGCTGATACTCCACCACCAATAACGATTGTTGATGGGTTTAGGATTGAACCGATATTAGCACAAGCGATTCCCAAGTAACGTGAGAAGTTACGGTAAACGATCAAGGCAAGGTCGTCTCCTTCTTTTGCAAGGTCAAAGACAGTTTTAGCAGTTACTTCTTCTCCGTCATCAATCAAGCGTTTCAAGGCTGCATCGCCTTCGTATTCATCTGCATAACGACGAGTCAAGTTGACAATCCCTGTTGCAGAAGCAACTGTCTCAAGACAGCCTTTTTTACCACAGGTACATGCGATCGGTTGGTCAAAGTCAACAGTGATGTGGCCAAGCTCTCCTGCTGCACCAGCAACACCGTGAAGCAATTTGCCTTCTGCCACGATACCACCACCAACACCAGTACCAAGTGTCATAAAGACAACATCCGGTTGGTTGTCACCAGCACCCATCCAGCGCTCACCAAGAGCAGCGACGTTGGCATCATTATCAATGAAGAATGGAATCCCCAAGGCTTTTTCAATCTTTTCTTTAATCGGTTGAAGGGTTTTCCAGTTGAGGTTGTAGGCACCGATAACAGTTCCTTTTTCACGGTCAACCACACCAGGTGATCCCATCCCAATCCCTCGGAAGTCTGTGGCTGACAATCCAAGCAAGTCCAAACGATGTTGAATAGACTCAATCATATCATCTACAATATGGCTTCCTTCATCCAAAATATTAGTCTTGATAGACCATTTTTCTTGGATTTCTCCCTCTTGAGTTAAAATTGCAAACTTGATAGATGTTCCACCAAGGTCAATCCCAATAATCTTTTGACTCATCGTCTTCTCCTTTTTAATTGAAAATGCTTACAGATATAGTGTAACAAAATCGTCTCTTTTGTGCAAAGGTTTGCATTAACTTCCTAGAAATTATTCTGATTTATGGTTTCCAAAGACCAGAACCATCTACGTAGTATCTGCCACCATCAACTCGCTCATTCTTTGCCATTTTACCATCTAATTTCAAATAGTAATTTCCTTGCCAAGTATTACGAGCATATGAACCATCTGATTTCAAGTAGTACCAGGATTGATAAGAAGAGTCATATATCCACTCACCTTGTGCCATTTTACCGTTCGCTTTAAGATAAAAAGCGCCTTGCCAAGCATTTTGGGCATAGGATCCATCTGATTTCAAATAATACCAAGCTTGGTATGATGAATCATAAATCCATTCACTTTGAGCCATCTTTCCGTTTGCTTTAAGGTAGTAACTTCCTATCCATGTATTTCGTGCATACGAACCATCCGATTTGAGATAATACCATCCTTTGTAATATGAGTCATATATCCACTCACTCTGAGCCATTGTCCCATCTGATTTGAGATAGTAATCTCCTTTCCAAGAATTGGTTACTGGATTACCATTGTCAGAATAATAATACCAATATCCATCCTGCTTAACCCATCCACTAGAAGAAACTCTATTCTGTGGACTAGATTGGCGTGGTTTAAAAACACCTCGAGGAGCTTTTGAGCGTTCACAGGCAACTCCATCACCATCTTTGTCTAGTCTTGAAGAATATCCAGGCTCTCCTCTATGGATATCAGAATAGCCATTTTCCCACGCTTCTGTACAATTTGAAAAGTGAATTGTATCATTAGCAAAAGTCGGTTGAGCGAGCATCATCAACGCAGAAAAGCTAGCTAGACCAGCTTTAAAAAGAACTGTTTTTTTCATCATTTCCTCCCATAAAATGACATCGTTTTCCTCTTATTTTATCAAACTTAATCCAACAATTCAAACAATTCAACATATCCATTATGTTTTTTAGTTTATGGAGTTTATTTAGAATTCATTTCTAACTCATACAAACCTCTGACTGCGTTACAGCCATAGACAGCTTCTGCTTGGTTCAAGTCTGCCAAAGTCAAGACTTTTTCATCTACCTGTCCTATTTCTAGCAAATGCTGGCGGTAAATCCCTGGCAAAATTCCTAGACTGGTAGGCGGTGTGTAGAGTTTACCATTAATTTTTAAGACCAGATTTCCAATAGAGGTCTCAAGTAGTTCTCCTGACTTATTGTGGTAAATCTTCTCTTGCTCTCCTAGGCTTAAATGTGGTCTATTAGTTGTTTTAAAGTAGGTAAACGCTTGATTCAAATCTGTTTCTTGCAGACAAAGTTTGGCTTTGCAGAAACTTGGACTGAGGGGTGTTAAGATTTGGCGGCTGAGTTCTATCTCTCCAGATTTGCTGAGGCTAATTCGCAAGCGGTAGTCTTGATGAACATCACAAGCCTGACACTCTTCCTCTATCTTTTGTCTCAGGTTTTCTGGATCAAAAGGATAGGCAAAATACCGACTTGCTTTTCTCAGTCTTTCCAGATGTTGTTCTTCAAACAGCAATTGTTTTTGGCTAATTTTCCCTGTAGTAATCAGCTTGAAACGAACTTGTTTACGATAGAGAACAGCCGCCTTTTGATGAACTTCTCGGTATTCAGATTCCCAAGTACTATCCCAAGTAATCCCTCCGCCAACACCATAGACGGCTTTCCCTTGATGCAGTTGAATGGTCCGAATGGCGACATTGAAAATCCGTCGTCCATTTGGAAGCAAGAGACCAATCGTTCCGCAGTAAACTCCTCTGGGTTGGGGCTCCAAGTTCTTGATGATTTCCATGGTCGCAATTTTCGGTGCTCCCGTTATGGAACCACATGGAAAGAGCGAGCGAAAAATGGTAACTAAGTCCACATCCGGTCGCAACTGACTCTTGATGGTCGAAGTCATCTGCCAAACGGTCGAATACTGTTCCACTTGACAGAGACGCTCCACATGCTCACTTCCAACTTCAGAAATACGGTTCATATCGTTGCGCAAAAGATCCACAATCATCATGTTTTCAGAGCGATTTTTAGGATCCTGTTCTAGCCAGCTAGATTGGGCAAGGTCTTCTTGGTCAGTCACTCCCCGCTGGGTTGTTCCCTTCATCGGGCGAGTCGTTAATTCCCGGTCATTTTGCTCAAAAAAAAGTTCTGGGCTCATGGAAATCACTGCCATCTCGTCATGTTCTACATAAGCATTGTAGCCCGCCTCCGGCTCTACCACCATACGATTGTAGATGGCAAAAGGATAAGCACTTAAGTCCTGCTTGAGTTGGACGGTGTAGTTGACCTGGTAGGTGTCCCCTTGACGCAAATAATGGTGAATCTGGGTAATAGCCTTTTCATAGTTTTCTGCAGATGTTTCTTCCTGCCACTTTGAAGGCAAATCTACTTCCTCATAAGTCAGAGGAATAGGCGATGTTTCTACCCTATCATGAACTGTAAAATATAGCAGATACTCTCCCAGTAAATGAGCTTTATGAACTGCTAATTTCTCCTCAAATGCAGGTGCAGCCTCGTAACTGACGTAGCCCACCACATAGTAGCCCTGCTCTTGGTAGCTTTCCACTTGTGCCAGCAAGTCCGCTACTTCTGATAAGTCTCTCGTTTTTAACTCTTTGATTGGCTGGGTAAAAGTGTATCTCTCCCCCAAAGCCCTAAAATCAATCACTGTTTTTCTATGCATACCTTAAGTATAGCACAAAAAAGCCGACCTACAACAGCTAAATCCAGCTTTGTTTACTGATTTCTATAACGAAAAATCTTCTCTACCTTGCTTTTTTCTACTTTTTGGCAATTCTCCATCAGATAGCACCCCTTCTTCTTGTAAAAACTGGTCTTATTTGGAGCACTTTACAACAAAAATCCAACAAAAAGAACAGAGGAAGTCATGGTATCTATACCATTGTTTCCTCTGTCTTTTGCTTTTCTTCTTTTACTACAGAATAATTTCACGACTTTCTGATAGAATCTTGTGGATACTGCGCACGCGCACCTCCGATTAGTTTGGGACGACTAGCTAGAGCCGTTACATGGGCATGCCCAATTTCTCTCAAAAGAGGGCGAATCGGAACCTGAACATGCTTAACATGCATGCCAATCGCAGTATCTCCGATATCCAATCCAGCATGGGCCTTGATAAATTCAACCTCAACTGGATCCTGCATAAACTTAAAGGCTGCCAACTGACCCGAACCTCCTGCATGAAGTGTAGGAAGGACACTGACGATTTCAAGACCAAACTGCTCTGCCACCTGACGTTCAACGACGAGGGCTCGATTGACATGTTCACAACCTTGAACAGCTAGATGAATTCCTTTTTTCTCTAGGATATCTAGAATGGTCTTCACAATGACTTCCCCAATTTCTTGACTGGATTCCTTGCCAATCTGACCACCTATCACCTCACTAGAAGAAAGACCCAAAATAAAGATAGATCCTTGCTTCAATTTGGCTTTTTCTAATACATCTTTTACAATCTGGCTTGTTGCGCTTTGAATGTCTTTTTCCTTCATAATTGATACCTCTTTTGTCACTATCTATCATATCGTTTTTTCTACGTTTTAGCAAGATAGACAACCTAGAAAGCTTGCTCAATTACGCATAAAACTCCCAGATTTAACTGGGAGTTAGCTAGTTTCTATTCTATTGATGTATATTTCAACCGTCGTCCCTTTTGAGGGTACAGAATTGATCTTCATCTGGTAATTGTCTCCAAAATGAAGTTTGAGCCGTTGGTTGACATTTTGTAGGCCAACTCCCCCACGTTTGAGCTGACTTTGACTACTATCAGCAACAACCTGGAAGCCAACTCCATCATCCTCAATGCGGATGACAAGCCCTGTATCCTGTCTCTGAACAGAAAGTTTAATATGCCCCTGACCTTCCTTCTCCTTGATGCCATGGTAAAGAGCATTTTCTACAAGAGGTTGCAACACCAGTTTAGGCAAGACTAAATTATCAAAGTCAGGTTCTTCAGCAATCTCATACTCCAGCTTATCACCATAGCGTTGTTTCTGGATAAAGAGGTACTGGCGGACATGATTGATTTCATCAGAAAGAGAAATCAAATCCTTTCCTTGATTGAGCGCCAAGCGGAAATAGGTTGCCAAGGACTTGGTCACCTGAACCACTCGCTGACTATCCTGAAATTCAGCCATCCAGATGATAGTGTCCAAAGTATTATAGAGGAAATGAGGGTTAATCTGGCTCGACAAGGCTTGAAGTTCATACTGCCGGGTCGCTTCTTCCTGCCTGCGCACATCTGTCATCAACTGATCAATCTGATCCAGCATGGCATTGAACTGACGAGTCACTTCTCTCAGTTCATAGGCGCCAGCTTCCTTAGCACGAAGATTTTGTGTACCAGAAGCAATTTCCAGCATGGTTTCTCTCAGATCCTTCAAAGGGGCAATCCAGCGTTTGAGACTGAACCACACCAAGCAGAGACAGGCAAGAAGAGATAAGGCACTAGCAGCAAGCAAGGTCCACATGAGTTGACTCCGAACCTGGTCTAACTTCTCCAACGAAGACACGCCTATAACCGTCCAATCAGTACCTGTAATCTGTTCCTGACTAACGTAGGATTGATGGTCCAGCGTATAGCCCTGCCCCGTCTCGATGTAGGGTTTCATGGCCTCCATTTCACTCGCTGAGCTATAGACAGTACGTTTAGGATGGTAGACAAATTCATGCTTTTCATTGATGATAAAGGCAAAGCCCTGCTGGCCCAACTGGAGTTGGTTGAGATAGGCTTCCAGAGTTTCGTAGGAAATATCCAAACGAAGTACGCCAAGATTGCCCCCCTTTGCATCAACAAGTTCCTGAGTAACAGAAATGACCCATTGACTATCTGATTTACGAGCTGGGGTTAAAACTGGCTTAGCTCCCTGATGAATGGCCTTTTGGTACCAATCCTCAGCCATCATATCAGAGGAGGTTTTCATCTGCACACTATCATCTGTAGAAATAACCTGACCGGATTTGGTGACCAGTACCACCGTTTTCAAGTCCTGGTCTGCCTTTAAGATCGTCAAAAACAGATCTCGGATTCCCTTGACTTGGTCTTGGTTAGGATTCTCAGCATAGGCTAAGACATCCTTCTGCTGGGTCAAACTGGTAGAGGTGGTTTCTAATTTTTTGATATAAGACTGAATAAAGTGGCTAGTCTGGCTAATGGTCGTTTGGCTATTGCCCTCAATAGTGGCCTCAATGGCTGATGAACTAGATTGATAATAGAAAGTCCCAACCACAGCTAGTAGAATGAGAAAGACCAGAAAGATGGAAATAACCATTCTGACTAAGAGAGAAGAACGCTTCATCGGCCTTCCCCTTTCTTAAACTGACGAGGTGTCACACCTGCAATCTGTTTAAAACGTTGGGTAAAGTAGTTCATATCTTCAAAACCAACCTTTTCGGCTATCTCATAAATCTTTAAATCTGTGGTCAGAAGCAAGAGCTTGGCCTGTTTGACACGCTCTCTCACCAGATAATCCTGAAAAGGCAAGCCCAACTCTTTCTTAATTAAGGAACTCAGATAATTCGGACTAAAACCTAGGTCACTGGCCAAAGACTTCAAACTAAACTGACTGTCAGCTAGATGGGACTGGATTTTCTGAGCAATATTTCCCTCAAACTTATTGGTTAATAAATCTTGTAACTGCTCTTCTTTTTCTTCCTTGTCTAGTTTTTGCTTGATTTTCCCCAACATTTCCTCAATATCCTGACGAGAAAAGGGTTTGAGCAGGTAATCATCTACACCGAGTTTGACAGCAGACAAGGCGTAATCAAAATCATCGTAACCCGTCAAAAAAACCAAATGCACCTGAGGATAAGTTTCTCGGACCAGACTGGCCAACTGGATGCCATTTAGCTGAGGCATATTGATATCGGTTAAAATGATGTCTGGCACCTGCTTTTGAATCAAGTCCCAAGCCTGTCTTCCATTTTCAGCCTGACCGATGATTTCCATATCGTAGGCTGCTACATTGACCAGCTTGGTCAAGCCTTGTCTTATCAGATACTCATCTTCTACGATTAAGATTGTGTAGGTCATGCTCTGCTCCTTTACCACTTACTAGTATCAGTATAGCAAAATTCTCCTCTAACTGCTTAGGAAAGCCCTCTTAATCGACATAATCTAGTAAATAAGCGTAGCCTTTTTCTGCCATTTGATCTTTGGGAATAAAGCGGATAGAGAGACTATTGATGCAGTAGCGCAAGCCCCCCTTGTCTTGTGGTCCATCTGTAAAGACATGGCCAAGGTGAGAATCTCCAACTCGGCTCCGCACTTCCATGCGTGTCATATTGTAGGACTTATCTTCTTTGTAGGTAGCAACATCTGGGCTGATGGGTTGGGTGAAACTAGGCCAGCCACAACCAGACTCAAACTTGTCCTTTGATGAAAAGAGGGGTTCACCAGTTGCCACATCCACATAGATACCAGATTCAAATTTATCCCAATAGCGGTTTGAAAAAGCTCGTTCTGTTTGATTTTTCTGGGTAACGGCATACTCCTCAGGTGACAAGGTCTTCTTCAATTCCTCATCACTTGGTTTAGGATATTTGCTGGCATCGATGACGGGGTAGGCAGCCTGATTAACATTGATATGACAGTAGCCATTTGGATTTTTCTTGAGGTAGTCTTGGTGATAATCCTCCGCCACCACAAAATTCTTCAAGTTTTCCTTTTCAACTGCCAGAGGTTGGTCATATTTCTTAGCCACCTCATCAAAGACTTGGTTGATTACTTCCAAATCCTTATCATCTGTGTAATAAACACCGGTACGATACTGGGTCCCCACATCATTCCCTTGTTTATTTTTGCTGGTTGGATTAATGATGCGGAAGTAATGAAGCAGGATTTCTTTGAGAGAAATTTGATTAGCATCATAGGTAACATGAACAGTCTCTGCATGGCCTGTTTGGTTAATCAATTCGTACTTGGTTGTTTCCCCTCTACCATTTGCATAGCCTGAAACGGCATCTGTCACTCCAGGCACGCGTGAGAAGTATTCCTCCACTCCCCAGAAACAACCTCCAGCTAGATAAATTTCGTGCAAGTCTGCGTCTTTGCTCACTTCTGTTTTTTTCACTGTTTTTCCTCCTTGACTAACTGATGCTTTCTCAATTTGCGAGCTATCTGTCTGCCCTGCATTTCGCATCAATAGAAAATAGAAACCGGTTAGGGCTAGGAGAATGACCCCTGCCAAGACAAAAAGTTTTACTTTATCATTCATAGCCTTTCTCTACCCCATTTCTTTCAATTCTTTTAAAATCATTTCCTTATCCATAAAACCTGGTTGCGTTTTGACCAGCTTGCCTTCCTTGTCTATAAAGGCTTGAGTCGGGTAAGAACGAACACCATAACTTTCCAAAAGTTTGCCTGATGGATCAATTAGAACTGGAAAATTTTTATAATCTAAGCCCTTGTACCAGTTCTTAAAGTCTGCTTCAGATTGCTCCCCCTTGTGTCCAGGAGACACCACTGTCAAGACCACATAGTCATCACCAGCACCTTTAGCGATTTCGTCCGTATCTGGAAGACTAGCTAGACAGATAGAACACCAAGAAGCCCAGAATTTGAGATAGACTTTCTTGCCCTTGTAATCAGACAAACGATAGGTCTTGCCATCTACTCCTGTTAGTTCAAAATCAGCGACTGCCTGACCTTTAGTCGCAGTTTGCGAACTGACTTGTTCTGTTTTGGTTTGCTCCTTCATAGTTGATTCGTCTGACATATTTTTAGCCGAACAGGCTGCCAAGCAACAAATTGAGCCGACTCCAAGGAGACATGTTTTCCATTTTTTCATTTCTTTTTCCTCTCTATTCAAATAATGTAGTCAAAATGGAAGCATTTCCCAAAAGCACCAAGATTCCCATCACGATAATGAGGAAACCACCCACTTTTTTGAGGATCCCGAGGTAGGGATGGAGTTTTCGGAAATGTTTCAAAACATAGCTGGAGGCAAGAGCTAGAACCAAAAATGGTAGCGCCAAACCCAGCGTATAAACCAACATGAGACCAGCACCCTGCCAAGCTCCTGAACCACCTGAAGCCGCCAAGGCCAAAACAGACCCCAGAACTGGCCCCACACACGGCGTCCAAGCAAAACTAAAGGTTAACCCCAGTAAAAATTCCTGACTATAGCCGTTAGCATTTTGATCCTGTCTCTTTAATTGTAACCTTCTTTCCTTGTAGAGTCCCTGCAAATGTAAAACATCCATCTGGTGCAAGCCCAAGAGAATGATAATCGCACCCGTCACATACTGAAACCAAGAAGCATACAGCAAATTGCCTAAAAAACCAGCTCCATAGCCTAGTAAGATAAAAACAAAGGAAATCCCCGCTATAAAGGCCAAAGTTCGCAATAAACTTACAACTGAGATTGAAAATTTTCCACTAGAAGCCTGCGCATCATTCTTATCATCCAACAAGACCCCCGCATAGACTGGCAACAAGGGTAAAATACAAGGAGAAAAGAAGGAAAGAATTCCAGCAAGAAAAACACTGATAAAAAAGATTACATTATCCATATCTTTTCACCCTTCTTTCTTTTGATAAGTCTATTATAATTCCCAACTCTAAGAAAAAACAGGGACAATGATAGGGAAAAATAGGAATTTAATCAGTTTATTTAGAAATCTGGCACAAAAAAAGCCAGACAAGGTCTGACTTTGGTAGAAACAGAAAAGAGAATCACCTGTCTTCCCTACTTATCTGGTAATAAATAAGGTCCGCAACGTAGTCTTTTCTCTCCACACCATTGGCAATGGTTTTTAGATAAGACATTCCCGCTTTTTCCATAACACGGCCTGAAGCTAGATTGAGACTGGCGTAACGAGCTCTGACTTTTTGAAAACCTGCTTGAGTAAAACAGAAGTCTAACACAGCTTTCAGGGCCTCCGTCATCATACCACGCCCCCAATAGTTTTTTCCTAAAACATAGCCAATTTCACAACTTAAATCTTCCTCGTGCATTTCAATGATGCTGATATCCCCTATCACATGCTCAGGGTTTTCTTTGAGACAAATGGCCCATTTATAGTAGTTGGGATTGGCATAGGAGGCAACCCAATTTCGAATCGAGTTCCGAGTCACCTCAACATCAGGATGAGGATCCCAAGAGACATAGATTAGATTCTCAGTAGACGAAGCCCAATTTTGAAACATGGCTTCCGCATCACTCTCCACAAATCTTCTCAAGATCAAACGATCTGTCTGTAACATTTGCGTACCGATTGCTTTCATAATGTTACCTCGCTTTCTAAGCTTAAGGCTCAGGGTAAAAAGACTATACTCAGTAACAGCTAGAAAACAAGCTTTTCATCTAGTTACTTGACGCAGTCCCTGTCTGGTTTGAAATGCGCTTTACCAAGCTTTTTCAAACCTAGTCATCGTTGCGGGGGTGAGACAAGGAAAATCGAACTCTTCGAGTTACCGATTTCTGTCTCACTCCCAAAAGTCATCAAATACGGTGATCGGTAGGTGGCGTTTGTGTTGGCCTTTTTGCCACCAGTTTTCAATAGTCGCTTGGGCTTCTGGACTGATGGTTTTGCCTTCTAGATAGTCATCAATTTCATTGTAAGTGACTCCAAGTGCGACTTCGTCTGCAATACCTGGTTTTTCTTCTTCTAGGTCTGCTGTTGGGATTTTTTCATAAAGTGCTGGGTCTGCACCAAGCTCTTTCAAGAGTTGTTTTCCTTGACGTTTATTGAGGCGGTAAAGAGGGAGAATGTCTGCACCACCGTCACCAAACTTGGTAAAAAAGCCTGTGATATTTTCCGCAGCATGGTCTGTTCCAATGACCGCTCCGCTATGGGCACCCGCAAGGGCATATTGAGCAATCATACGACTACGCGCCTTGATATTTCCCTTGTTAAAGTCTGAAACAGGACTTCCTGTCGCTTCAACTGCTGCTGTCATAGCATCAGCTGATTCCTTGATATTCACAACTAAGCTGACATCTGGCTGGATGAAAGCAAGAGCTTTTTGAGCATCTGCTTCATCAGCTTGGACTCCATAAGGGAGTCGAACAGCGATAAATTTGTAGCTGTCATCTCCAGTTTCTGCTCGCATTTCTTCCATAGCTAATTGCGCCAAACGCCCTGCCAAGGTTGAGTCTTGTCCTCCAGAAATCCCAAGTACAAAGGTTTTAAGGAAGGGGTGTTTTTTCAAGTATCTTTTTAAGAAGTCAATCGAACGACGAATTTCTTCCTGGGCATCAATCACTGGTTTGACACCTAGTTGCTGGATAATGGTCTCTTGCAAACTCATTCTTCTTCTCCTTCACCAAGGGCTTCTTTACGCATCTTATCAATCAAGTCCATCTTATCTTGCCAAATATCACGCGCCAAGTCCACTGGATAGTGCTGCGGATTGAGCACGCGCTTGTACTCATCCCATAGCTTGTCAAATTCTTTGCGAGCATAGGCTTGAATCTCAGTCAAACTAGGTAAATCGTAAACTAATGTTCCTGCTTTGAAAATATCCACCAAGAGAGGAACGGCATCAAAATTACGAACGGTCTTTTTGATATAAGTATAGGTCGGATGGAACATTTTGATTTCTGTCATGTCACTCACATCCACACCATCATAAGTAATGTAGTCACCTTCTGACTTACCTTTTTCACGACTGGTGATGCGCCATACCTGCTTCTTACCTGGGGTCGATACTTTTTCAGCATTGCTTGAAAGCTTGATGGTATTGCGCATCTTACCAGTTTCATCTTCGATAGCCACAATCTTATAAACTGCCCCAAGAGCTGGCTGATCATAGGCTGTAATCAGCTTGGTACCCACCCCCCAAACGTCAATCTTAGCGTGTTGCATTTTGAGGTTAAGGATGGTATTTTCATCGAGGTCATTAGAAGCGTAAATTTTGGCATCTGGATATCCAGCCTCATCTAACTGTTGGCGAACTTTCTTGGAAATATAGGCTATATCCCCTGAGTCGATACGAACGCCTTTAAAATTAATCTTGTCTCCCAGCTCACGCGCTACCTGAATGGCAGCTGGCACACCGGTTCGCAACGTGTCATAAGTATCTACTAGAAAGACACAGTCACGATGGGTTGAAGCATAAGCCTTGAAGGCTTCATAGTCGTTTCCATAAACCTGTACCAAGGCATGGGCATGAGTCCCCAATACTGGAATACCAAAGAGCTTCCCTGCACGCACGTTGCTGGTTCCATTAGCCCCACCAATCACGGCTGCGCGTGTTCCCCAAATAGCTGCATCCATTTCTTGCGCACGACGTGTCCCGAACTCCATCAAGGGTTCATCATCAATGACCGAACGAATACGTGCTGACTTGGTCGCTATCAAGGTTTGAAAGTTAACGATGTTTAAAAGAGCCGTTTCGACCAATTGACATTGAGCTAGAGAACCTTCTACCTGTACAATCGGCTCATTAGCAAAAACCAAGTCCCCTTCCTGGGCAGAACGAACCGTCAACTCCAACTTGAGATTTCGTAGGTAATCCAAGAATTCTCCATGATACCCAAGCGTCTCCAAGTAGGCAATATCGCTATCTGAAAAGCGTAAGTCTTCAAGATAATGTACAATTCTTTCCAAGCCAGCAAAAACTGCATAACCGTTCTGAAAAGGTTGCTGACGGAAATAAACTTCAAAGACCGCCTTTTTATTGTGAATTCCTTGGTCAAAGTAAACTTGCATCATATTAATCTGGTACAAGTCCGTGTGCAATGTCAAACTATCATCTGGATACATCTGTTTTCCTTCTTCCTTTTTTACAAAGGTATGAACGTATTCTACCACTTTCACACCGTCCGATAAATTAGTACTATTATAACACATTTTACTGAGATTGATAAAAAGCTAACAAGCTATTCTCCATTCTCAAGTTCATCCATATCTTGCTCAAACTTTTTTTGGGCCCATTCGCCATAACTTTTAAGGCCGAGATTGCCGATAAAAACCCAAGGAAGGTAAATCAGATAAGTAAGGACCCAAGCAGACAAATATTTAACGTTCAGAGGATTGTGCTGATAAATTTCGATATTGAATTGATAATTCTCCAACATCAAGAGAGTCGTAATAGCGAGAGTTACCAGCAAACACCCTCCAATCGTAAAATGAAAACGACTATAGTAGGTCACTCCAAGTTGTCGTGCACGATTGAAAAAGAAGAAAATTCCTAAAAGAAGGGTAACCAGAAGAATATTAGGATTAAAAAGAGCAGGTGCTAATACAGCCACCAAATAACTTAGCAGAATAAGCCCGATAAACACATTAAAAGACTCTGTCCCAGCTTTGTTCATCAGTTGTTCTTCTCTTTCGTCTAATAATTGATAATAAAAAAATCTATTTTTCATCTTCTTCCTCCCAAAATAATTGGTCTAGGGTTTTCCCTAAACATCTGCAAATGGACTGACAGAGCGAGAGACTAGGATTGTATTTCCCAGCTTCAATCAAGCCTATAGTCTGCCTAGTAACACCCACAGCTTCTGCCAAATCCCCTTGTGTTAAATCAAGCTCCACCCGAGCTAATTTTAATTTTAAATTTTTAGCCACTAGCGTCCTCCTTCAAAATTTTAAAAAGTTGCGCTTCTTTTAAAAACATTATATCATATATCTGACTTAATGCAATATATAAATGTTATTTTGTAAGATTTTTTTAACAAAAAACTCTCTACCATCTTACATGATAAAGAGTATTCGTTCTTTTTTGATACTTAGCTAAGTTCCTCTTCAAAGGAAAGAAGTCTAGGTCACAAATCCTTTTGGTAATAGTATCTTTGCCCTGTGCAGGGATAGTCTTGCAAGGTAAAGACTTCCTTGTAACCATGGCTTAGATAAAAATCTGGTGCTTGAAACTGGTAAGTATTTACGAAAGCAAAACGACAGTTTCGATTCTTGGCTTCATTTTCTGCTCGCTGCAATAGTTTTGAACCGATTCCTTGTCCCCTCAATTCCTCTTTCACAAACAAATATTCGATTTCCAGCCAATTTCCAAAAGTCTCAGCTACTAATCCTGCCATGAGATTGCCCTTTTCGTCTTCGACATAAAGGTTCAGTGGCTCGCTTTCAGCCTCTTCTATTTTAGAACGATTATAAGCACGAATCAAACCCCCTATTTCTTGCACTTTATGCGACTCCTTATTTTCCAATCTAACGTGCATCCAAACCTCCTAATAAGCTACTACAGCTTGATTATAGTCTTATTTCGATGGACTGTCAAACTAGAAAAACTCACCAAACAGAGTTGATGAGTTCATGATTTATTTTCTAAATTTCCACTGACTATAAATCCCAAAAACAAGGATCCAGATGGCAGAACCAACTGCCCCCATGAAGGTAGACTCTTGCAAAAAGAGAGTCACAAAAACAAAGACAAAAAAGAGAATGGTTAGGGGATTAAGCAAGCGATACTGAGGCATGAGGTAGCCATCAGCCATGAAATCTTGTGACTTGCGGTATTTGAGATGGGCCACCATTATCAAGATATAAATCGCGATGTAAACACCTGATGAGGATGCGGTGATCAAAGCAAAGGCATCTGAAACACCTGGTAGCACATTGATAAAAGCAGCGAGAGCAATCAAGATCGCTGAGGCGATGATGGCATTTTGTGGAACATTGTGGCGAGAAAGGGTATCGACTTTGATGGCCTTTAAGAAACGATTGGGCGAATCATGGGCAATCTGATATAAGTGTCTCCCTGTTGAGTAGAGGGTTGAATTAAGCGCAGACGCTGCTGAGGTCAAGACAACAAAGTTGATTAGAGCCGCTGCCCACTTGATCCCTGCCAGTTCAAAAACCGTTACAAAAGGAGAATCTGAAGAATTAAGATAAGACCAAGGAATAATGGCCATAATCGCAATGAGAGCTCCCCCATAGAAGAAGATAATCCTGAGAGGAATTTCCTTAACAGCTTTAGGCAAGACCTGACGAGGGTTCTTTGTTTCAGAAGTTGTCACCCCGATAAACTCAATCATCAGATAGGCAAAAAATACCATTTGAAAGGCCATGACAAAGTTCATAACTCCGTTTGGAAAAAGAGAGAACTGGTCGCTGATATTTGCCAAACTTGCAACACCATGCGGTGTCTTAAAGCCTGTCAAAACCATAAAGACCCCAGTGGCAATCATGGCTAAAATCGCCACAATCTTAACCATAGCAAACCAAAACTCGACTTCTCCAAAGAGCTTAACCGCAATCAGGTTGACCAAAGCCAAAATCGTTAAAAAGACAAGCTGAATCATCCAGCTAGGCCAGGTTGGAAACCAGAAGCGAACATAGTCTGAGATGGCAGTGATTTCTGCCATACCGATAAAGACAACTGATAACCAATAAGACCAAACTGAGAAATATCCCCAGCCTTTCCCCAAATGACGGGTGATAAAGTTGATAAAGGTATGTTGTTCTGGATCTTGATACAGCATCTCCCCAACAGCCCTCATCATCAAAAACATAAAGGCTCCTGTAATCATGTAAATCAGGATGATGGAAGATCCTGTAAGGCTGATAGAGCGACCAGCACCTAGGAAAAGTCCAGTTCCGATTGTTCCTGCAATGGCCATCACCTGAACATGGCGATTGGTTAAACCACGTTCCATTTTGTTTTTCTTCTTATTTTCAATCATATTGTCTCCTATTTATCCAAAAAACCAAAAAGGAGTTGAGCAAGGCAAAACCTTCACTACTCCTTTTTCATCCTATTTAGGCTGTTTTCTCAACCTTTAAGATTTTGACATCATAGCTACCAACTGGTGTTTCAATCGTTGCAGTATCACCAGTCTTCTTGCCAATCAAAGCACGGCCAATCGGACTTTCATTTGATACTTTACCAGCAAAAGCATCTGCACCTGCAGAACCGACGATGATGTAGACCTCTTCTTCGTCTTCACCAACTTCTTGGATTGTTACTGTTTTACCGATTGCTACCTCATCTTGGGCAACTGCATCGCTATTAACAATTTCAGCATAGCGAATCTTTGTTTCTAGACTTGAAATTTGTCCTTCAACAAAAGCTTGTTCATCTTTCGCTGCTTCATACTCACTATTTTCTGAAAGGTCTCCATAGGAACGAGCAATCTTGATACGCTCTACGACTTCAGGACGTCGAACGAGTTTCAACTCCTCTAATTCTTTTTCTAGTTTTTCCTTTTCTTCAAGGGTCATTGGGTAAGTTTTTTCTGCCATTTTTTTAACTTTCTTTTCTATTTACTTTTTTAAAACAAAATTATGTGGAAAACCACATAATTTTAGTTTGAACTACTTGCTTGAGGTAACTTGCTATTAATATGCTCTGCAACGTTTTGATCATGTTCTTCTTTTGTTGTTGCAAAGTATACTTTACCATCTTCTACATTGGCTACAAAGTACAAGTACTCACTCTTTGTCTGGTTTACACTTGCTTCAATCGCATCCGAACTTGGGCTATCAACCGGTCCAGGCATGAGACCAAGGTGTGTGTAAACATTGTATGGTGAATCAATCGTTGTATCAATTCCAGCGTCATCTGCTAAACTAATCTTTTGACCAAGTTTTCCTTGAGCATATAGGATAGCGATATTACTTTGAAGTGGCATACCGGCATTCAAGCGGTTATAGAAGACACCTGCGATTTTCTTGCGGTCTTCGGTCTTAGCACCTTCTTTTTCGACAAGAGAAGCAATGCTGAGCAATTCATTAACTGTCAGATTCTTTTCTTTGATTGTAGCGTAATATGGTGACATAGCCTTATCCATAGCAGCTACCATTTCATCAATCAAATTTTCAACAGTTGTACTGTCTTTGATCGTATAGGTTGCTGGGAAAAGGTAGCCTTCAAGACGATAACGAACGCCACTGTCTTTTGTTGGAAGACTTCCAAGTAGGTTTGGATACTTGGCTACTAATTGTGAGATAAAGGTCTCATCTTGAGCTTTTGCCAAGAAAGCATCCGCAGTAAGAGGTTCTTTAAATTCACCTTGAAGTTGTCCTACTGTTTGAGCGATTTGCTCCAACGTATAGCCTTCTGGAATTGTCAAGTTTGCAAGAACAGGTGCCTGAGCTTCAGGAGTCCCACCTTTTTGCAATTCTTGAATCAACTCATCCGTACTCATACTCTTCTTCAAGTTGTAATAACCTGACTTCAAGTTGGCATGACTATAGTATTTAGCATAAAGGCTAAAGATAAGTCCATGTTTAACCAAACCAGATTTTTCCAAAGTGCTTCCAATTTCTTGAACATTTGCACCGTCTGGGATTTGAACCGTTACGTAATCCTTAGAGCTCGCATCCACAGGTTTCAAAGAATCTTGCACATAACCATAACCAAAATAACCACCAACTGCAACGAGTACTAGGAGAACTAGAACTGTTACTAGGAAACCTTTAGCTTTTGATTTTTTCTTTTTCTTAGTTGATGCTGCACCTTGACGACGACTACGACGTGGAGCATCAGCTAATCCACTGCTAGATTCTGTAGAAACAGGCTCTACTCTTTCAGGCATTCCTGGGGTGATTTCCTCTTTCTTGTCTTCTGTTTTATAGGTTACGGCAACCTTGGTTGGAGTGTCGTTAAATTCTTTTTCTTCGGGTTTAAGCTCAACTGGTTCTACATTAGGTTGAACGGGTTCCACTACAGGTTCTTCAGCCAGATGAATCGGCTCTACCAGAGGTTCTTCAGATTCTACAACTTCAATCTTGTCGATGATTGGCTGTCTAATCTCTTTCTCTTCTTGGTCATCCGTTTCATCAGTTCTAGCACTTGAAAGTGGAGGAACACTTGGTGCATTCTTTAGAATTTTATCGACAACAGACAAGGAATCGGCCATCAACTCTTCTGTTGATGTTTCTGGTTCAAGATCTGAAGGAGTTGCTGAACTAGCTTGAGATGATGAAGCCGTCAGATTTGGAATCTCTACTTCTTTCCTTCTTCTATCTTGTTCTTTTACTCTTTCTAAATCACGTAGAATCTGCTCTTTAAAGCTTAATTTTTCTTCTTCTCTTGATTTTTCAGTCAAAAGCATTACCTCCTTGTTGACAATCCATAATATTATATCTTAAAAGTCGCAGAAAAGCAACCAACTAGGGCATTCCCTAGCTAGTTTTCTTTATTTTCTGACTGCCAAACCATATCATACCATGTTTCCCCAGCAAAGCTTGACTGAGATATTCCTTCATTAACAAAGCCATGTTTTTCATAATAGGCGATAAGGTAGTCATGACATGTCAAGTTAATGCCCTCTCGTTCATGTTCTAAAGCGACTTCTTTCAGAGCCTTTAATAGTCTTTTCCCAACTCCCAAAGCTTGTGCTTCCTTGGCAATAGATAGGCAAGTCACCGAAATATAACCTCCAGGTTGATGACTATAGTCTTTTATTTTTTCTGTAAAAGACTGATCATGTAGATGGCGGTGTGGGACGACTGGACCTTCGATATAACCAAGAATACGCCCCTCTTTTTCAGCCACCAGAAAACTGGTCTGAATTTCCCGCAAATGGGCCTCAAAGACCGAACGAGGAATGGCTTCCTCCAGTGAAAAATTCTCTAGCTCTATCTCTATAATCCGATCTAAATCTGAAAATCTTGCTTGTCTGATTTTCATATTTCCTCCTGATAAAAGGGATTGGCCCAAATTAGATACCATTCAGAACCACTGCCATAATGACTCTCGGTCACTTCTTCTTCAACAAAGCCATTCATTTCAAAATATGATAGCAACTCATCAGGACTTTGCAAAAGAATACCTTGGTGATTTAGTTCGACTGTCACCTGTTTCAAGGCTGCAAGAAGAAGAGTTCCCAGTCCCTGTCCCCAATGGTCAGGATGAATAGTCAATGATTTTATTTCTATCCATTTGGGATGAATAGACTGAGCTTCTCCTAAAATATAGCCCACGAGCTGATTTTCATCCCAAGCTACAAGAAAGGTACCCGCAGTCTTGCGGATACTCTCTTCTAAGGATTGGCGGCTAAGTGTCTCTTCTGATGAAGGATTGGCTTCTTCAATCGCCAACATTTCTTCTAAATCTGATAAGGTAGCTTGCCTTATAGTGATTGGAATTTCCATCTGTTTTCCTTATTGGACGTTGCTTGTCAAGTTAGACAAGAGACGTTCAAATGAATATTCATAGGTTTGGATGTCTCCAGCACCCATAAAGACGTAAACAGCATTATCATGGTCTAGGAGTGGAGAAACATTTTCAACAGTGATAACCTGGTGTTTCTTGTTGATTTTATTGGCTAAGTCTTCTACTTTGACATCACCATGGTCCACTTCACGAGCTGATCCATAGATTTGCGCTAGATAGACGGCGTCTGCTTGATTCAATGCATGGGCAAATTCGTCCAACAAGGCAATGGTTCTTGTAAAGGTATGCGGTTGGAAGATTGCCACGATTTCCTTGCTTGGGTATTTTTGACGAGCTGCATCCAAGGTCGCAATGATTTCTGTTGGATGGTGGGCAAAGTCATCAATGATCACTGTATCATTAACGATTTTCTCAGTGAAACGACGCTTAACACCCGCAAAAGTTTTCAAGTGTTCACGGACCAAGTTCAAATCAAATCCAGCTGTGTAAAGAAAACCAATAACAGCTGTCGCATTCATGATATTGTGACGACCAAAGGTTGGAATGTGGAATTGACCCAATTCTTGTCCACGGAAATGAACGGTGAAGGTTGATCCAGTCGTAGAACGAAGGAGATCACTAGCTACAAAGTCATTGTCCTCAGCTTCAAACCCATAGTAATAGATTGGCGCATTGGCTGTGATCTTACGCAACTCAGGATCCTCACCGTATACAAACAAACCTTTGGTAATTTGTTTGGCATAGTCGTTAAAGGCATTGAAAACATCCTCTAGACTTGTAAAATAGTCTGGATGGTCAAAGTCAATGTTGGTGATGATAGAGTATTCTGGGTGGTAAGGCATGAAGTGACGCTCATATTCGTCTGATTCAAAGACAAAATATTTGGCATTGGCTGAGCCACGACCTGTCCCGTCACCAATCAAGAAGCTGGTATCTGTGATGTGAGACAAGACGTGTGACAGCATACCTGTTGTTGAAGTTTTTCCATGAGCTCCTGCCACTCCCATGCTGACAAAGTCGCGCATAAAGCTACCTAGGAATTCGTGGTAACGTTTGTAGCTGATACCATTTTGATCTGCATAGGCGATTTCAACGTTATTATCTGGACGGAAGGCATTCCCCGCGATAATCTCTACATCACCTTGTAGGTTCTTTTCATCAAAAGGAAGAATCGCAATCCCTGCCTGCTCTAGTCCACGTTGAGTAAAGTAATATTTTTCAACGTCTGAGCCTTGAACCTTATGTCCCATTTGGTGCAACATCAAGGCCAAGGCACTCATCCCTGATCCCTTGATTCCAATAAAATGATATGTTTTTGACATGCTTCTCTCCCCTACTCAGTAATTCTTGTCAGATTCAACTCTTGGGCAACCTGACGTTCCTGTTCTGTTTGCTTATTCTTTTTATTATAGATTTGACTCTTCTTTAGAAAATCGTAGTTGTTCTTTTTAGTTTTTTCCGTTTGGGTTTTCGGAGTTGGCTTCGCCACTTGGCCAACCTCCTCAGCTAAGATATAGTGAGACTGGCTCAAGTTTTTACTGAATTTGGCAAACTCACCAGGATTTTCCTTTTGAAATGGTGCTGTTGGTTGGTTTCCTTGACGAACAAGTGTTGAACCATTGTGTCGTCTAGTATGACTAACATCCTGAGTCAAATACTTGGCTGAACGTTTCTTCTTTAAGTCCGCACGCGCCTCTTCTCGAGCCAATTCAGCATACGTTTTTTCAACTTTTTTAGGTTCTGGGCTTGGCTTTGACTCCTTAGTAACCACTGGAGAAACTACGGTTTCTTCCTCATTGATAGGAGACCATTCCAAATAGTTCTTATCGCGGTAATCACCTTTGATATTGCTAATAAAGTCTGACTCATCGTACAAGTCCATGACTGGCATTTTGGTCAGCATGATCTCATCATCTGACACCAATGGAAATCGATCTTGTTTCATTTTGTATTTCCTTTCAACACTTCATTATAGCGTATTGTCTTGATTTTTCAAGTGCTGGCTTCAGAAATTCCCAAAATTTCACGAATTTCTGCCAGACTGAGACTCGCACGTGACTCCGTACCATCTAAAACTTGGGAAACCAAATGTTTCTTTTGTTCTTGAAGTTCTTGGATTTTTTCTTCAATGGTCCCCTTAGTAATCAAACGATAGACCTCGACCATCTGCTCCTGCCCCATGCGATGGGCTCGTCCGATAGCCTGGGCTTCGACAGCGGGATTCCACCAGAGGTCAACCAAAATAACCGTATCAGCTCCCGTTAGATTAAGACCAACACCACCCGCCTTAAGGGAGATGAGAAAGGCATCTCTCTCCCCTTGGTTAAAGGCCTTGGTCATCTCCTGTCTGTCATGAGCAGGAGTTGAACCTGTGATTTTGAAGGAGGTCAAGCCCAAGTCTGGGAGTTCTTGCTCGATTTTTTCCAACATTCCTTTGAACTGGGAGAAAATCAAGACCCGATGCCCACCATCAGCCACTTGTAGCAATAAATCTCGGAGACTATCCAATTTACCACTGGATCCTTGGTAATCGTCCATGAAGAGAGCTGGCGTATCGCAGATCTGGCGCAATCGCATGAGACCAGATAAGATTTCTACCCGACTTCTTTGGAATTCTTGATCGGTCACTTGCGCTAGGCGGTCTCGCATCTGTTGCAACTGAGCGAGATAGATAGCCTTCTGCTGGTCTTCCAGTTCATTTTTATAGACGACTTCGATCAGGTCAGGTAGTTCTGTTAGGACTTCTTCTTTCTTACGCCTCATGACGAAAGGTTTGATAAACTGCGCGACTCGGTCAGCCGGTAATTTCATAAACTCCTTTTTACTTGGCAAGAGTCCTGGAAGCACAATTTGAAAGATAGACCACAACTCTCCTAAATGGTTTTCGATAGGCGTACCTGACAAAGCAAAGACTGCCGGCACCACAAACTGGCGCAAACTCTGAGCAATCTTGGTTTGGGCATTTTTCATGACCTGAGCTTCATCTAAGAAGAGAAAATCAAAAGCCATCTCTTGATAAAGCTCGCTGTCTTGACGAAAGGTGGCATAGCTAGTCACATAGATTTGGTGATTTTCAGAAAGAATTGCTTCTCGATTCGCTTTCAAACCATGAACGACAGCCAAATCCAACTGTGGGGCAAATTTCCTGAATTCATCTGCCCAATTGTAGATCAAACCTGACGGAGCCAAAATCAAGATCCGACTATCTTCGGTCACCTGACTAGTCAAAAAAGCGATAGTTTGCAGTGTTTTCCCCAATCCCATATCATCTGCCAGGATGCCACCAAAACCATAGTGATGAAGCATCTGGAGCCAACGAACACCCTTTTCCTGGTAGTCTCTCAAACTCGCCTGCACCCGTATATCTCCCAAAGGAAAGTCCTCTGGATGGGTCAAATCATGAGCTAAATGCTGAAATTCTTCCGAGAAGGAAATCCTGTCTCGACCTTCAAACAACTGAGACAAACTGTAAGCTAGGGATTTCCGAGCGTGAAAAGAACCATCTTTTAGCTCAACCCCCAGTTCCTGCAAATTTTGACGAATCTGCTTGGTTTCCTCATCAAAAAAGTACACTTGGTCAGAAGAACTGATATAGAAATCCTGATTGCTGGCCAGGGCTTTAAGAGCTTGATCAATCTCTTCTTGGTCAATTCCTTGGAAATCAAATTGGATTTCCAACAGTCCTCTCTTGGACTCAATCTGAACCTGAGGAGCTTGGACGCTGTAGAGCTGATTCATCTCATCAGACAAGAAAACCTGGCCCAACTTCTCAAAAGCTGGAATCGTATGGTGAAAGAAAGAATAAACTGCCTCTGGCTTCAAAGCCTGTCTCCAAGACTGAAAATCAGCCTCAAAACCAGCTCCTAAACAGGCTTGAAATAGTTGGTCTTCCAAGACGGCATCGCTTGAAAATGGTAATTGTTCCAGCTGTTGACGACTAGTCACCTTAACATCTCCATAGTCAAATTGGATATCCAAACGGATACGGCCGTCATCCTCCCTATCAAAGTAAAAGATTGATAAAAAGGGTCTGATTTGCAAGCGCTCAGGAGCAGAAACTGTTCCTAGCTGTCCAAATAAAGGCAGACAGGCGGCTAGGCGGTCACGATCACTGTTGTCAAACTGGAGGAATTTTCTCCCTCTTTCCTCCTTAGGAAGCTCCTTGATTTCCTTTAGCAGGCTGATTTGTTTAGGATTTAAGAGATAAAGATTCCCCTTACGAAAGAGAACTGCCCCTCCATAGAATGCGTTAACTCGCTCACTTTCAGAAATCTCCATCTCAAAATAATCGGGAAACTCCTGCACAGAAAAAGAGAAAAGGTTTGCTTCTGGATCTAAATCATGAAAGAGAAGATTTTCATAACTAGTAATCTGGTGCTCAAAATGAAAATCTTCCAAGTTCATCAGCAACTCCACTCCCTGCTCAAAAAAGGTCAGAGGGAAAAAGAGGTGACGACCTTGATTGGGGAAAAAGAGGTCTTGACTCAGTCCCTCCTCAATCAAGCCACATAAAAAAGTAAGAACTTCTTGACTAGCTGTATCAAAAGCATCCCAAGACAAGTCATTTTCATAGTGTTTCCCAATCATATATGGCTTTCGATGGACCAAGACCTTCAAAAAGAGAGGGATGTCACGAATGACATAATATTTTTGACTATCAACTAAACCGATTCGGAGAGTCCAAAGGAGGCGATTGGTTCCAGCTTCTACCTGGCCTTGAGACGACAAAGTGTAGATTTTTTCTCTCTTCTGAGTTTGGATACGCTCCAAAAAACTACCGCCAAAACTAACCTTGGTTTCGACCTCTTCTTGCTCTTCATGTCCTTTTTCTAAGGCTTGTAAAATCACCTGGCCTTCTTCATCATTTTTCAGATAATGCTCGAGCGCTGCGAGGTGAACACAGTAACCTCTTTTTTGGAAAAAATCGCAAGCACAAAAAACCAGATCATCCTCTAAACTGTAGCGCAAGTCTTCTCCCGCCACACGAGTATAGAGGCGATTCCCTTTTTCCTTGATAATCTCAATGTTGCCTGTTTCATAGAGTGTAACACCCTCCATGCGCAACTTCCCCGGAATCAATTTAGCCATAGTTACCCCTTTATCTTATCTTTTCATTATACCACATTTTCCCCTACGAAAATAGCCTTCTAGGAAGACTTTTCTCCTAGAAGGCTCGATTTTTAAAGTGTAGCAAAAGTGGTCACGATGCGTTGGCAAACCTCTTCCAGTACGGACTTCGGCATAGCCACATTGAGGCGGGCATGAAGAGTTCCCTCCTCCCCAAAGTCCAAACCTCGGTTCAAGATCACCTTGGCTTCATTCTTCAAAAGCTCTTGCAAGCGGTCATCCGTTAGGTCATAGGCTGAAAAATCAAGCCAGATCAAGTAGGTACCTTGTGGTTTCATGACCTTAATCTTGGTTTCTTTGCCTAAAATATCCACTACATAGTTAATGTGGTCCTCGATGACTTCTTTTAACTCTCCTAACCAGTCCTTACCATAACGGTAGGCAGCTTCTGTCGCCAAATATCCCAAGCCTGAGATTTCATGTTGGTTATTGGCAAACTGGCGTTTTTGGAAAGCCACACGAAGCTTTGGATTTTCAATAACTGCATAGGAATTCTTGGTCCCAGCAATATTAAAGGTTTTAGTGGAACTACTCAAGATAAGGGCAAAGTCTTTAAAGGCGGGATCAATGGTGTTAAAAGACTGGTGTTTGTGACCAAAGAGGGCCAAATCTTGGTGAATCTCATCTGAAACAAGCAAAACACCGTGTTTTTGGCAGAGATGTCCAATCTTTTCTAACACTTCCTTTTCCCAAACACGACCACCAGGATTGTGGGGATTGCAGAGGATATAAAGTTTCACATCCTCTTCCACCAATTCCTTCTCTAACTGGTCAAAGTCAATCTCAAACAGCCCATCCTTTTCCACTAAAGAATTGGTAATCAATTTGCGATTGTTCAGTTTGACACTGCGGGCAAAAGGTGGATAGACCGGTGTGTTAATCAGAACAGCCTCTCCTTCTTTTGTAAAGGCTTGAATAGCTGTTGAAATAGCTGGTACCACTCCCTCTATAAAGACGAGGGCATCCTTGTCAAAGTGATAGCCGTGTTGTGAGGCTTCCCAGTCCTGAACCGACTGAATCAAAGCATCACTGGCATAAGTATAGCCATAGACCAACTGATCTGCGTAGGTTTTTATAGCTTGTCGAACTTCAGGCAAAACCACAAAGTCCATATCCGCTATCCAAGCTGGTAGAACTTCGCGATCAGCTTCCGCTTCTTTCCATTTATAGGTATGGTGCCCAAAACGATTGGGCAGGCTTGTAAAATCATATTTTCCCATATCTATCTTATCCTTCCAAAGCTTGGCGCAAGTCCGCAATCAAATCTCTAGCATCTTCAATCCCGATTGACAAGCGCAAGAGGTCATCTGTTAAGCCATAGGAATGGCGCACTTCTGCTGGAATATCCGCATGAGTCTGAGTTGTCGGATAGGTGATCAGACTCTCTACCCCACCCAAACTTTCCGCAAAAGAGAAGACCTTCAAGCTATTTAAAATATGAGGAATACGTTTTTCATCCACTACTTTAAAGGAAATCATCCCCCCACGTCCTGTATAGAGCACTTCCTTGACAGCAGGTGAATCCTTCAAAAAAGCAACCACTTCTTGGGCATTAGCTGTAGAACGCTCCATACGAAGAGGCAGAGTTTTAAGACCACGAATCAACTGATAACTATCAAACGGTGATAAGACCGCACCAGTCGTATTTAGATTGTAGAACAGTTGCTCATATAGTTCTAAACTATTAGTCACAACTACCCCAGCCAAGACATCATTGTGCCCTGCTAGATACTTGGTGGCTGAATGAAGAACGATATCCGCACCATCTTCTATCGGACGTTGGTAAATCGGACTGTAGAAGGTATTGTCCACCACTACCTTGGCACCCTTGGCATGGGCTAGTTTGGATAGTTTGGCAATATCAAATTCCAACATCAAGGGATTGGTTGGCGTTTCAATATAGAGAACATCCACATCTTTCTCTAACTCAGCAATCAACTCTTCTTCTGTATTGGCATAGGTAAAATGGAAACGGCCTTCTTGCTCCACTTGATTGAACCAACGGAAAGAACCCCCATACAGATCGCGTACAGCCAAGACTTTACTTCCTACTGGAAAAACACTAAAAGCCAGTACAATCGCAGCCATTCCTGAGCTTGTCGCTAGGGCATAATCTGCTGATTCGATTGCCGCCAAGACCTCCTCCGCCTTACTGCGAGTTGGATTTTTAGTACGGGTATAGTCAAATCCAGTAGACTGGCCAAACTCTGGATGCTGATAAGTGGTTGAAAAATGAAGCGGCGTTACTAAGGCACCTGTCGCCTTATCTGACTTGATCCCAGCCTGGGCCAAAATTGTGTTGATGTGTAGTTCTTTGCTCATACAATACCTCCAAATCTATAGTAACTATTGTACCACTTATTTTCACTAACTTATTTTCTTGTTTTCAAGAGCTAGTTATAGTTTCAAACTATATAAAAACGATAGTTCCTTTAGAAACTATCGTTTTTCCTGTTGAATAGACTGGTTATTTAACGTGTTTTGCCAGTTCTTCTTGGGCTTTTTTATTTGATTCTTCTTTTTCTTTCTGCCATTTTTCTTTAGCTTTTTCATACTCATCAGTCGTTACAGTCTTATCTTGCAACTTGAGGTATTTGTATGATTCGACACCCTTATTTCCAGCTTGTGAGAATGGCGCTGAGAATGGAACTGTCTTTCTCAAGCCAGGTGTTCCACCTTGGGAAACGTTTGGAATTGCAAGGGCGCTATCAACGAGCCAGGCTTGAACTTCAGCATATTTTTCATAACGTTTTGCTGGTTCTTGCTCCTTGTTCGCTTCTTCTAACATTTGAGTGTAAGTATCCAGACCAACTGCCTTAGCCTTGTCATTGACCTCACCTGGTTCTAGACCAAGGTTTTGCAACATACCACCGTTATTGACATTTAAGATATCAAGATAGCTTGATGGATCCAAGTAGTCAGCACTCCAACCGCCATTATAGATATCAAAGTCTTTTTGAGCTGCGGTTTGAGCGAGGTAGCTAGAATTATCGTGGTCATCTGTTGATAACTGTTGGATATCGATAACCACATTCTCAGCTCCCAGAACAGATTCGATGGATTGTTTCAAAGAACTTGCTTCAAGTACACCTTTTTTAGCTGATTGGTCAACTGATACGTCCAAGTGGATTGGGAATTGCACACCTTTAGCTTCCAATTCTTTCTTAGCTTCTGCAAATTTAGCCTTAGCCTTGTCAGGATTGTAGTATGGATCTTGCGCATCTGCAAAGTTGATTCCTTGCCATTCTTGGTCATAGTTGACCATCTTTTCTGAAACAACATCGCCAAAGTCTTTTCCGTTGATACTTACAAATGTTGGAGGTACAACCAAGTTACGAATAATCTTTGTTGCTCCTTCTTCCCCTTGAGATTGTGCTCCATAGGCTGTACGGTTATAAGCATAGTTGAAGGCTTGACGGAAGTTTTTATTCAGAACTGCTTCTTGGGTAGATTTCTTTTCGATATCTGAGGATTTAGACGTGAAGTTATAAGATTTTCTGTCCAAGTTGAAGTTCAAGTAATAAGAAGTTGCATTTTGCATACTATAGATGATGTTATCCTTGTTCTTCTCTTTAATGCCTTCAAAGCTTGAGCTATTTGGGTAGAGAAGCGCGTAGCTATAGACTCCTTCTACAAAGTTACGAGCTAGGGCATCTTGGTCACTACCGTCATAGTAAGTCAATTTCACATCGTCCACAAAGACATTTTTAGCATCCCAGTAATTTGGATTTTTCTTGTATTCGATAACAGATTTTGAAACAAAAGATTTCATCAAGAAAGGTCCACTGTACAAAATGCTAGAAGGATCTACCTTACCAAAATCATCCCCTTTTGATTTTAGGAAGTCTGCATTGACAGGGAAGAGAATGGTTGAAGTTGTTTTAGAATTCCAATAAGGTTCTGGACGTGTCAAAGTATACTGAACTGTTTGGTCGTCAATCGCCTTAACACCGACAGTTGAAAAGTCACTTGTTTTCCCGTTGATATAGTCATCCAAACCTGCTACAGAGTCTTGAACAAGGTACAAGGCTTCGGATTTTTTATCAGCAGCATATTTCAAACCTGTCACAAAGTCTTGGGCCGTTACAGGGGCGTATTCTTCCCCCTCATAAGTATACCATTTTGCATCCTTACGCAATTTGTAAGTATAGGTCAAACCGTCCTGAGAAACAGTCCAATCCTCTGCCAATGATGGAACATAGTTACCATATTGGTCATTTTCCATCAACCCATCCACCAAATTGGTCACGATGTCATTGGTTGTTGCACGATTTTCTGCAAGATAGTTCAAACTAGATGGATCGCTCGAATAAACATAGTTATATGTTTTAGAAGCGCTACTTGAATTTCCACATGCGCTCAGTAGAATACCAGCGCTTAACACGACACTTGCAAGTGTCAGATACTTGGCCTTAGACTTTTTCATTTCCAGAACCTCCTGTTTAAAAGTTTTGTCTTATTATACAGCTTTGGTTTTATTTAGTCAAGTGATTTCTGAAGAAAAACTTAAAAAAGCATATTTTTTGCTCTTGATTTTAGAAAACGTTCTCTTTTTTTAAGAAAAATGTAGTATAAAAACCTTTCTGTTAAAGAAAGGTTAAATTCATTACTTTTATTTATAAATCTTTTTATGATATTTTCAATCGTGTACGTAGTCGGTCTGCTTGAGCTTTGCCGATTATCTTGTCCAAGAGTCGTGTCAGTAGGCTCATCAAACCATAAAGACCTCCTCCAATCCCTCCGATGAGAGCCACATAAAGGAAACTCCAGAAACGCCCACTTGGTTGGAAGACAAAACCGAGTAGCCACTGCAAGAAGCCAACTAGGATAAACATGACAAGGGTCAAGATGGTAATCAAAATGGTTCTCTTCAAGATTATCTTTCGACGAGCACCCGTTACCTGGCAGATGTCACGGTACATCAAGACATTCGGAATAATCAAGCCGATAGTCGTTGAAATCAAGGGACCGTAGCTGTGGAAAATAGCTATGGTTGGCAATTGCAAGACAATCTTAGCAATGGAACCATAGACAAAGTAAAGAACTGCCTTGCGGTTTCGGAACATGGCCTGAAGCATAGGAGACAAGACCATATACAAGCCTAGGATAGTAGACTGCAAAACTGCAAAGACAAATAAACCCATGGCCAGACTATCTGGCTTACCGTAAAAGACTGTATAAAGAGGCTCCCCTACCATGACCACTCCAACCGTTGCCGGCAGTAAAAATAAGAAGAGCATGGTGAGGCTATCTTGGACTAGGCGAGCCGCCGCCTGCAAGTCACCTTTTACATAGTTTTCCGTCAAAAGCGGCAAGCCGACACTCCCGATTGAAACTCCCACAGAGATTAAAATCATAGTAATTTTATTAGGATTGGCAGAGAAATAAGAAAACATGACAACCAAGTCTTCATTGCTGTAGTTAGTAAACCACTTCATACTATTGATAAAGGTCATCTGGTCTAAGATTTGGAAGAGTTGAATGGCTGATCCTGTCAGGATAAAGGGAATGGCTTCCTTGATGGTATCGACTAAGAGTCGCTTACTATTGATCCTATCCCGTGTTTCAAAAACTCTTTTAAGCAAACCTTCTTGGGCAAGGAAATAAATCAAGACTGCAAAACTTGCCACCATCCCCACAAAGGCCGCAAAGGTCGATTGGGTAACAGCTGATAAGTAGTCACCAGAACCCATCTTCATAATGAAGAAGGTTGCCATCAACATCCAGATAACACGAATTACCTGCTCGGCGATTTGACTCATAGCATAGGGTTTCAGGTTATTCATCCCTTGGAAGAATCCTCGGATGACACTCATAGATGGGAAAATCAAGACTGCCCAAGCCAAGCTCTGCATGATGGGAATCAGGTCTTTCCCCACACCTGACAAATCTGCTAACCAGGGAGAAAAGAGATACAAGACCAAAGCAAAGACTAAGCCCAAGCCTGTCATAAAGCTTAGGAAACTTCGAATCAAGGCAAAGCTATGCTCTTCTTCTCGCATGGTATTGTACTTAGCTACTTGTTTGGCGACCGCAACTGGGATACCCGCTGTCGAAATCAGCAAGAACCAGGCGTAAATATTGTAGCCCATGGTAAAGAGTCCATTTGCCTTAGCAGCATAGGTCCCCATCCAGATATACCAGGGAATAATGTAGATAGCACCAAGGAGGCGACTAATAAAGTTACTAGCTGTTAGCCAAGCAGTCCCTCGCAACATCTGGGCTTGCTGGTGATTGTTTTCGTTAGACATAGCTTCCTCATTCAATTTTGATAACTAGGAAAAGTTCCTTATCTTCCATTATAAACTTTTCCTTGTTACTTGTAAAATTCGGGCTTGAAGTTTATAATAGAAAGTATGATTAAGATTGAAACCGTATTAGATATTTTAAAGAAAGATGGCCTTTTTCGCGAGATTGTTGACCAAGGACATTACCACTACAACTACAGTGAAGTTGTTTTTGACAGCATCAGTTACGACGGCCGAAAAGTAAAAGAAGGGACTCTTTTTTTTGCCAAAGGTGCTGCCTTTAAAAAAGAATACCTCCTATCCGCTATAAGTCAGGGTTTAGCCTGGTACGTTGCCGAAAAGGACTACGAAGTCGGTATCCCCGTCATCATTGTGAACGATATCAAAAAAGCCATGAGTTTGATTGCTATGGAATTTTACGGTAATCCACAAGAAAAACTTAAAATTCTCGCTTTTACAGGGACAAAAGGAAAGACAACAGCTGCTTACTTTGCTTACCACATCCTATCTCAACGCTACCCAACAGCTCTCTTGTCAACTATGAACACAACTCTGGATGGCGAGACCTTCTTTAAATCTTCCTTCTCAACACCTGAAAATATCGATCTTTTCGACATGATGGATCAGGCTGTTAAGAATGGAAGAACCCATCTTGTAATGGAAGTCTCTAGCCAAGCCTATCTTGTTCATCGAGTCTATGGCCTGACCTTTGATGTAGGTGTCTTTCTTAACATCACTCCTGACCATATCGGTCCGATTGAGCATCCTAGCTTTGAAGACTACTTCTACCACAAACGTCTCTTGATGAAAAATAGCCGAGCAGTTGTCATTAATAGCGACATGGACCACTTTTCTGTATTGAAAGAACAAGTGGAAGATCAAGAACATGACTTCTATGGTAGCCAGTCAAGTAACCAAATCGAGAACTCCAAAGCCTTTAGCTTTTCAGCTACAGGTAAACTCGCTGGTGATTATGATATCCAACTCATCGGCCACTTTAACCAAGAAAATGCTGTTGCTGCAGGACTTGCCTGCCTTCGTCTCGGAGCCAGTCTTGAAGATATCAAAAAAGGAATCGCTGCAACCCGTGTTCCTGGACGTATGGAAGTTCTCACTCGGAAAAATGGAGCCAAGGTCTTCATCGACTATGCCCACAATGGTGATAGTCTGAAAAAACTGATCTCTGTTGTTGAAACTCATCAAACTGGAAAGATTGCTCTGGTTCTCGGTTCGACTGGAAACAAGGGTGAAAGCCGTCGCAAAGACTTTGGACTCCTTCTCAATCAACATCCTGAGATTCAAGTCTTTCTGACTGCTGATGACCCCAACTATGAAGATCCAATGACCATTGCTGAAGAAATCAGCAGCTATATCAGTCATCCTGTTGAAAAGATTGCCGATCGTGAACAAGCCATCAAGGCAGCGATGGCCATCACAAATCAAGAACTCGATGCCGTGATTATTGCTGGTAAGGGAGCTGATTGCTACCAGATCGTCCAAGGAAAGAAAGAAGACTATCCCGGAGACGCAGCTATCGCAGAACGTTATCTATAAAAAAATCAAGGGAATGTTTCCCTTGATTTTTTTAGTCTTCTTTCTTAAATGAATTTTTAAGACCTTCAACGGCACCTTCTACAGCGCCTTTAGCATCTTCAACTACTTCTTTTGCTTTGGCAACTGTTTTTTCTACAGCGCCTTCTGCTTCTGTCTTGCTATCACCAGTAACTTTACCAAATCCTTCTTTGATAGCACCAGTTGCTTGATCCAATTTATTTTCAAGTGACATAGTTCTGTCTCCTTTGCTTTTAATACGATAAACGTTGTCGCTTACATTCAGTTTATGCTTATTCTTTAGTAAAGTCAAACAATCTGCTCAAAATGAAGCAATTAAGGTAAATAGAAAGTCAACCGTTCCTTGTCGAAATCAACAGCCAACTCATACTTCCCTTCTTCGTTTTGCACAACATAGCCCAAGACGACTAGACTCTCAACGAAGATATCACGACGTTTCTGTATCAGTTGGTCTTTTTTGAGAAACTTCAGTAAAAAGGTCGTCATATACTTGAGGGCATACTCAGGATTGACATCTCCCAAAATGGCATAGAGTTCCTGCTGTTTTTCTGTCAAAGGATATTGGTGCTTGACCTTGTAGAAATAGTTGGATAAGGTCATCTTTTCTCTTGCAAAGTCAGACTTTTCAACTAAGATAGCTGCATTGGTTTGATTGCACAATTCTGTCTCAAAACTCTTCTCCAACAAGGCTTGATAAACTGGACTATCCTCTCTGACAAAAATTTCTTGGTCAAGGGATAGATTACCTATCGATTCTAGAAAAGGGAGATTAAGGGAATATCGTTTGTTTTCCCTTCGGATCAAACCGGCCTTAATATACTCTTCCATGAGTTTATCAACTGCTACATCTAGAAACTGAGCCTTGATTTCTCGGAGAATCACATCGTCATGCTGGTCCAGATAGTCCACCAAATCTATAAAAAATGGCTGTCGAGTCAAACGAGATGGGTTAAAAATCTGAATCATGAAGATTCCTTTCTTTACATTCTAAAAGAGGAGATGCTGCTAGTTGACTAGGATTGGTCCCTGGCTGATTCAGAGGCACAGGAAATTTGAGTTTCCTGTAATATTCCCTCCAAAAATCACTAATCTCCTGCTCCCCATCACCAAATTTCATGGGAATAGTTTCAAAAATCGGTAGGATTTCAGCGATATACTGGGAGCAATAAAAGCCAGACCCATCTGGATAAAAAGAGGCATTATAGGGTGCACCCAAATGTTTGCTAGCTCTCTCCTTTACCAAGTCAACTTCCATCTCTGGATAGACATAAAGGTCGTAGAGATGAGTCTGTTCAAAAAAATCACCTGGTTCTTGACAAATGACCCCTGCTTGCCCACTAGCATGGTAGATGAAACCGTCCAAAAAGATGGCTACATGACTATAGTTCTCAGTAGAAACCTGGATGACCTGCCCCATATCTGAAAGGTCCTTCACAAAAATCAAATCACCATTTTCTAACATCTTTCTCTCCTAGAAAAAAAGGAGCCGAAACCCCTTTAACTATATGGAAAACAAGTGTTTCCACGTTTCGATTATCACTCAGGTTATTACCCATTAAAGCTTTCAGTCAACTGAGGCACCACTTGTTTCTTACGTGAAACAGCACCTGGAAGGAATGCGTGGTTGTTTTCAAGTTTGAAGTTAAAAGCTGCTTCCACCTTGTCCATGTTTGATCCAAGAGCCAAAATTTCTGAGTTTGAGTTGACGATGTCTGTAATCATCAAGACAAAGTCTGAGTAGCCGTTTGCTGCATTAGCCGCTTGCAATGCATCTTCAATTTCTGCTTGGCGTTCCAAGACTTCAGCAATATCAACTGTATTGACTTGGGCAACACGAACCTTATTTCCGTTGAGTTCAAAAGTCTTAGCATCGATATCAATCAATTCTTCAGCAGATTTACTAGCCAAGTTTGTGCCAGCTTTCAGCATAGCAAGACCGTACTCTTCTAAGTTGACACCAGCCAATTCAGCCAATTCAGGCGCAATGACTTTATCAGATGGGTGAGTTGTTGGTGATTTCAAAAGAAGAGTATCTGAAATCAAACCTGAAAGCATCAAACCTGCGATTTCTTTAGGAACTGCTACACCATGTTCTTTGAACATGCGGTAAACAATAGAAGACGCCGATCCAACTGGTTCCAAGCGCATGTAAAGTGGGCTTGCAGTTTCAAAATTAGCCACACGGTGGTGGTCCACAACACCGTAAACTTCTACTTCAGCGATATCTGACACTGACTGTTGGAATTCATTGTGGTCAGTCAAGATGACTTGTTCTGCACCCTCTGCTTTAGCAGATGTGATGACGCGTGGTGCTTCTACACCAAAATAGTTCAAAACAAAAGCTGTTTCTTCATTAGGAGTTCCAAGTGCTACTGCTTCTGTGTCCAATCCATAAGCCTCTTTTGCAAGGTAAGCAAAGGCTACAGATGACCCGATGGCATCTGAGTCTGGATTTTGGTGACCAAATACTAGAATCTTAGACATGATAATACCTCTTTAAATTTATTCATCTTATTGTAGCACTTTTTTCCTCTTTTGACAAAAGTAAGAGGAGCCAAAGGACTCCTCGTTAGACATCAATATTGTTGATTAGATTTTTCTCTTGATTTTCGGATAAAAATCGTTCTTTCTGTAGACGTTTCTTGCGTTTGAGGAGAGCTTCGGCAGACATGGCTTCTTCCTTACTGGCAAAACCCTCTACATAGATGAGTTTGACTGGCAAGCGAGCTCGGGTATACTTGGCTCCCTTACCACTATTATGAACGGCAAGGCGCCTCTTCACATCCGTTGTATAGCCCGTATAGTAAGAACCGTCGTGACACTCCACCACATACATATAGGCTTTATGATCCATAGTAAATCTCTTGAATTTCTGGTGTATAAGAACCATCATCATTGTGAACGATGAGTGGTGGCAAGACCTTAAAGCCACTGGTCGATCCATCCTTGATAGCTTCGATTAAGAGCATATTGGCCTCCTTCTCACGTTTAGGATAGACAAATTGCAGGCGCTTGGGTGCCAAATTATGGCGTTGAAGCATGTCTAAGATATCCAAGAGCCGATCTGGACGATGAACCATGGCCAAACGGCCATTAGACTTGAGAATACTCTGAGCACTACGGCAAATTTCTTTCAGGTTAGTCGTAATTTCGTGTCTGGCCAGAAGGTAATGTTCACTCTCGTTCAGATTGGAATGCGGATCCACCTTAAAATAAGGCGGATTGCACAAAATCATATCCACCTTACTTCCTTGGATATGAGCAGGCATATTTTTCAAATCATCACAGATGACCTGCATCTGCTCTTCCAAGCCATTCAACTGAACCGAACGCTCTGCCATATCCGCCAAGCGCTCCTGAATCTCTACAGATATTATCCGCGCCTGAGTACGTGAACTAGCAAAGAGTCCCACTGCACCATTTCCAGCACAAAAGTCCACAATTAACCCCCGTTTAGGGAAGCGAGGAAAGCGTGATAAAAGAACACTATCCACCGAATAGCTAAACACCTCTCTATTTTGGATGATCTTGATATCTGTCGAAAAGAGCTGATTGATTCGCTCTCCTGGTTTTAATAATTGTTCTTCTTTCATACTTTCATTATAACAAATTATGTTAATATTACAAATGATTTAGATAATCGTATTTATGGCTTCTTCTTTAAATGCTCTAATGCCTCACGCGTCCAAACAGGCATCATTCGTCCAAGTGGTGCAAAACCGTGCTTGATCCGATCATTTGAAAAACGTCTCCGTCTTGGTAATTGATGCTTTTCCTCTTCCAAGGTACGTATGGAAAGACTGGCCTTTCCAGTGTATTCGTCAAAATCCACCACCTGTACTTGAACTTCATCACCAATTTTTAAAATGTCATAAATATTCTCAATAAATCCCGTCCGAATCTCCGAGATGTGAATCAGCCCTGTCACCCCTGTCTCTAACTCAACAAAGGCACCATAGGGCTGAATTCCTGTAATACGCCCAGTTAGCTTATCACCAATTTTCATTCTAGTCCTCAATTTCAATCGTTTCAATTACTACATCTTCAACTGGCTTGTCCATTGCACCAGTCTCAACAGCTGCAATGGCATCCAAGACCGCAAACGATTCTGCGTCTACCAATTGCCCAAAAACAGTGTGACGACGATCAAGGTGAGGAGTTCCACCTTGTTCTGCATAAATCTCAGCGATTGGTTCAGGCCAGCCACCACGCGCAATCTCTTTCTTAGAGTATGGCAAGTGTTGGTTTTGCACGATAAAGAACTGGCTGCCATTGGTATTTGGACCAGCATTGGCCATAGAAAGAGCCCCACGAACATTATAAAGTTCTTCTGAAAATTCATCTTCAAAAGAGTCACCGTAGATTGACTCTCCCCCCATACCAGTACCAGTTGGATCTCCACCTTGGATCATAAAGTCCTTGATAATTCGGTGGAAAATCACACCATCATAGTAACCGTCTTTTGACAGAGTAACAAAGTTGGCTACTGTTTTAGGAGCATGTTCAGGGAAGAGCTTGATACGCAAGTCTCCGTGATTTGTCTTAATGGTCGCAAGAGGACCTTCTACTGTTTCAATTTCTACTTGTGGGAAATGCAATTCTTTTTCTACCATACCAAATCCTTCTAAGGCATCAAAAATGCCATCTTCTTCTACTGTTTTTGTAATATAATCTGCTTTTTCTTTGATCTTTTCGTGGGAAACACCCATAGCAATACTGATTCCAGCATAATCAAAGAGTTCCAAATCATTGAGACCATCCCCAAAGACCATAACATTCTCTGGTTTCAAGCCTAAGTGCTCCACCACCTTGGCTACACCAGTTGCTTTGGATCCTGAAATCGGCACGATATCAGATGAATGTTCATGCCAACGCACCATGCGAAGTTTATCCGATAAAGACCCTGGTAGGTGCAAGTCATCCCCTTTATCCTCAAAGGTCCACATCTGGTATATTTCTGCTTTTTCATGAAAGTCAGGATCCACATCTAAGTTTGGATAAATCGGGTCAATAGCCTCACTGATTAGTTCTGTTCGAGTAGAAAGTTTGGCGTCATGACTACCAACCAAGCCGTACTCAATTTCCTCTTCCTTTGTCCAAGAGATATACTCCTCAACATCTGACTTGTCAATCTGATGCTGATAAATGACCTGGCCTTTCTTATCTTCTATATAAGCCCCATTCAGAGTTACAAAAAAGTCTGGCTTGAGCTCACGAATCTCTGGAACAACACCGAGAATACCACGCCCAGAGGCGATCCCTGTTAAAATTCCTTTTTCACGCAACTGTTTAAAGACAGTGGGAATTGTAGCTGGAATAAAACCTGTCTTTGACGTACGCAAGGTATCATCAATATCAAAAAAGACGATTTTAATCTTCTTTGCCTTGTATTTTAATTTCGCATCCATCTCTCTACCTCTTTTCCATCACTCCTTCCATTATACCATAAAGTTGATGAAATTCCTTTTTTGAAAAAAGATGAAAATCCTATCAAAAAGAGAGCCAGAAAAACTAGCCCTCTCTTTTCATCCTAGAACATCTCTAGAGCAATCATGGTAATCATCGTTGCATCATAGTAGTTGTCCAAAGGTAAATCTTGTGTGAAAATGTATTTATTTTGCTGAAGAAGTTTCAGATAACCTTCTCCCTTGTCAGATGCATAGGTAATCGGTGCCAAGAAACTACCTGCCTGGTATTGATTGAGGGCCGTTCCGTTCAAGTCATAACCAGCATAAATGCGTTGCTCTTTCATAAAGAAATCCATCATCTTTTGAACGAGTTTTTGGCTTCTTTCATCCTGGCTCTGTGACAAGTGATAAGGCAAACGACAAGCATTATAAGAATAAGCCCCATCGTATTGAGATTCGATAGTGTTGGCATCAACAAGACGTGCCTCAGACTTCTCAGCCCAGATAAAGTCTGGCAAGAGACCCGTATCAGAATGAGAACTGATTTGCTCCAATTGCCCAAGCATCTTATCCTTAACATCTAACCACTGTTTATTTCCAGTCAGGTCATAGAAAGATTGGAAATAGTGAGGAAGAGTATCAGACGTCCGCATCAAGTAATAATAATCGGAATCCTTGTTTGCCCAGTTCCCTACTGTTAGGACACCTGTCTCTTCATTATAATTGTATTTAAGGATATCATCCAATATTTTTTTAGCTTGCGCTTGGCATTCCTGTGCTTTATCTGGCCACTGTTTGGCAGCTTCAATCAAAGAATAAGCGATGTAGAGATCACCATCGGTTGCGTTTTGCTTCTCAATCGTTTCGCTACCATTTGTGATCACTTGCTTCCAAGACATCAACTGCGTTCCCTCAATACGATGATTTTGATAATAGCGATAAAGACTCTCAAAATCTGCTTGACTTGCTTGCCCTTTTTGGGCTGCTAAAACCGTTATGAGCATGCCGTAACTCTGGGCCTCTGATAGAACCGTCGTTTCCTCAGAATCATTCGTCGTACGAACATAAGACTGATCGCCTTTTGTGACAAGAAACTGCTGGCTCCATTGGCTGTAAATTCGATTACGCATCTCGATTTTAGTCCTTCCTCTCGCTAAAAACAAAGCTAAACAAAAGATAGAAAGGATGAGCACAAACCAGACATATTTTAATTTATTCGTTTTCATAGAACCTCCTATCCTGCAAATCGCTTGGTTTTAACCCACTTGGTTTCTTTTCGGCGGAGTACTTTGTCCAGCACGATCGAAGAAATGGAATCAACGGATACAACGATAAACATCTGTGCATAAGAGAAATAGGCTGCCAAGGCTAACCAGATTTGTTTTGTCGTCGCTTGTCCAAATTGACTTGCCAATGCTGTCATAATTTGCATCAGATAAAGACCAATCATGAGTATCCAGTTGAAGAGCATGAGCTGGGCGATGTGGATATTGTCCGCATCAAAAGCAAATGGAACCCTGACATCTGGGAAGAAAAGATTAAGGCAAATCGCTAGCACATTCGCTAGGAAAATCAAATCCGATAGGACAATGGCAAAGTTAAACCAAAAGAAAACACAAGAATAGTTAAAGACTTCTAGTTTAACACGCCAGTTTGCTCTGCCAAATAGATGCTTAAAGTTTGAGAGAACAACTTCGTAATTTCCTTTTGCCCAGCGTTTACGCTGCATATAGTAACTCTTTAAGGTCTCAGGTTCTTGTTGGAAAGCCTCTGAATTATAGGCAAGGGCAATCAATTTACCACTCTGCATGATTTTGAAGGAAATATCGGTATCCTCAGTTAAGGCACCATTTTTCCAACCACCGATACTCTTTACAAAGTCGGTTTGAATAATAAAGTTGGTTCCTGGGATACGCCCAATTTTAAAGAGATGCCACATCCCAACGTGGTGCACGCGCTGAGTAACAACGATCTCTTGGTTGATACAACGAGTCAAGAAATTTTGATTGGCATTTCGAGTCTTGTTGCGACCGAAAGATGCCACGTGGCGTTCTGGATCCTTCATCACTTCTTTCACAAGGAAATAAAGGGCATTTTTTTCAGGCATGGCATCCGCATCATAAACACAGATGTATTCACCTGTTGCCATCTCCAAAGCATCGTTTAGAACGCCCGCTTTTCCTCCCGTACCAGTACGATCGATAATAGTCAGATTTCTTCCTGCATATTCAGGCATGGCTTGTACTGACAAACATTCTGCATAGGTGTTATCCGAACAGTTATCCGCAAATAGAAGCAACTCCACACGGTCGTGAGGATAGTTCATATCCAAGATAGCTTTTGCCGTTTGGGCAATAACCACATCCTCATTATGAGCAGGAACAACAATGGTAACCTTAGGATAATAAGGTAGCGGCGAAGTATCTACACGAAAATCATTGTGCTTAAACCAAAAGTGTACTGCCGAAAAGAGAATTACCAAGCCCCAAGCTAGAGAAACCCAAATTGTAAGCAAGGTAAAAATCATTAACATTTGACTAATCATAATTCACCGCCTTAAAATTTTTGTTCACTCGATGGTAAAGAATATTGTATACAATAAATAGTATGATAAAACAAATGCCAAAGGCGAGACTGAGTCCCAAAGCAACGCCAAAAAATAGTTCGGTTAAAGTCATGTTTCCCTCCTAATATTCTACAATTACATCTGTCTCTAGTTGACGTTTGAGATGACTGGCGACATCCGCGTAGTCTTGGTATTTATCTTTATTATCAGAATTAATCACCAAATAGCCTGTTTGGAACTGAACTCCTTGATTGCCATCTTCTCCATGAAAAACTAAACTGCTCAGTTTCTCCTGTAAACCATTAAAGTAAAGTTCCTTCAAAGAATGTTGGCTACTACTCGATAGAACGAGAAAATTACCATCCGAAACGTAATAAAGCTTATCATTGTAACTCAATTCCTGAGCAATCACCTCTTGAATGCGACTGAGCATCTGGTTATGTTCTTTCGGTTTAATCTGGAAGAACAAATCTTCATGTGCCCAATGAATCAATAAGGACTGTACCGTCACATCACTTTGTTCAGTGACCATAACTTGGTAATCTGCTCGAGCTGCGTCCTCCTGTTCTTGGACCTTTGAGGCCACCTTGAAGAAATAATAACGAACCTTAAGTAGAATCCCAATCAAAAGTGGAAAACCGATCAATAAGAAGATCAGTTGAATGATTGGGATATAAACCACACCCGCAACCAAAACGATAAGTCCAAAACCAAATGCTAAGATAAGGGTCCAAGTAAGCAAAAGGTCAGATAATACCAACACGGCAAACAAGGCTAAAGCCAAAAACAAGATTTGTTCTAAAATGATTGCTCGAGCATACAAAAAACAAAGCACCAAAAGAATGACCTCACAAGCAAGCAAAGCCATAAGCCAGTTTTTAAATTGACTCCAATTTTTCATTTTATCTTATTTCCCCCCTTTGAATTCAGATACAGAAGTCGCTGCACCAAAGTACTGTTGAATGGATTGTACGATTCTTTCAGAGGCTCTTCCATCTCCATAAGGATTTGGTGCCTGAGACATTTGTCTATAAAGAGTTTCATCTGTTAAGAGTGCTGCCATTGCTTCTTTCACACGTACTGGATCCGTACCAACTAGCTTCAAAGTACCTGCTCTTACTCCTTCTGGACGTTCCGTCGTGTCACGAAGGACAAGGACAGGTTTGCCGAGAGAAGGCGCCTCTTCTTGAACACCTCCAGAGTCAGTCATGATAAAATAGCTTCTTGAAGCCAAATTATGAAAATCAAGTACATCTAAAGGCTCAATCAAGTGAATACGATCGTGACCACCTAAGATATCGTTTGCTGCTTCTTGAACGGCAGGGCTAAGATGAACAGGATAAACAACCTCAATTTCCTGATGAAGATCGACCATCTCACGTAAAGCTGTAAAGACATTTCTCATTGGTTGACCTTGATTCTCACGACGATGCATGGTTACCAATACAAGTTTCTTATCTGGATCCAATTGATCTAGAACTTCATGATAGTAATCCGATTGAACGGTTAGTTTCAGGGCATCAATGGCTGTATTCCCTGTAATGACAATAGCAGACTCAGGGTGATTTTCCTTGAGGAGATTTTCTTTACTCTCACTAGTTGGAGCAAAATAGAGATCCGCAAGGTTATCAGTCATCTGACGATTCATTTCTTCTGGGAAAGGAGAATACTTATCAAAGGTCCTTAGCCCGGCTTCAACGTGGCCGATACGTACCTGATTATAGAAAGCAACTAAACTTGCTGCAAAAGTTGTTGTTGTATCTCCATGAACAAGTATCATATCTGGAAGTTCTTGCTTAACAACTGGATCAAACTTTTCTAAAATTTTTCCAGTAATATCTAAGAGGGATTGATTTTTTCCCATAATATCCAGATCATAATGTGGCTCGATGCTAAAAGTTTCAAGAACTTGATCAAGCATTTGACGGTGTTGAGCTGTCACAACTGTAATCGTCTCAATGCTGTCACTATGTTTTTGCAATTCTGACACTAAAGGGGCCATTTTAATAGCTTCTGGTCGTGTTCCAAAAACAACCATCACTTTCAGTTTCTTCATTATGCTATCCTTCTACTATAATAAAATTTGACACATCAGATTAATCTTTATATCGAATTATTGCGCAAATCAATTAATTTGATTATCTTAATTATTTTACCGTCAATTAATTTATATGTCAAATTTTTTCCAAATTATATTATTGCATTTAATTTAATTTTAACAATTTGTAACCTTTTTGTAATAATATTATTTACAACCTTTAAAAAGCCTTATTTTAGGAAATTTTAAGACTCTTCAAAAGAATCCGTATTTCAAAAAAACTAAACCTTATATGTTTTTTTCGATATTTATTTTTATCTTGATATTTCAAACAATTATATTTTACCACTTTGAGGAATAAATCAAACAATTTCAAACAAAAAAATCCCTTTTTCGAATGAAAAAGGGATTTTTTTGTTTACTATATTTAAAATTTAAACCTTATAAAATCTGTCTTAAAACAAATTTTTCGACAGATACAAGACCAATTCTCCGATATCTTCACATACCGCATTCATGGCCGGTTGATGGTTCTGATACCAAACACCCGTCCCATCTGGAATATAGCCTCGTTTGATGTATAATCTCTGGGCAGGTCCATACCCTGAATGGAGCCCAACACCAAGGGTCACCTTATCCGATATGAGCCTAACTCGTTTTTCTGCTTCTTCCAGCAAGAGATTTCCAATACCTTGATTTTGAAAGGGTTCAAAGACATTAAAATCTGAGAGTTCTGGATAGATTTCTGCAAAAGGTCCCTGCTTAGCGCAGGGCAAAATTGTGATATAACCCGCTAAAGCACCCTCAACCTCTGCAACTAAGACTTCTCTCTCCCCACATTCTTGTTCAAGAAAATATCTAGCCAAAATTTCTTCTCTACCCGGCCAATCTTGGCTGATAAATCCTCGAGATAGATCTTTAATGTCAGATTCTTGCATTTTTCTAATTGAACATGTCGTCTTCATAAGTTGCTCCTTTATAGCTTTCTCCTACCATTATAGCACGATAATAAAGATTAAAAGAAAAAACCTAGTAGGACAAAAGAATCTTACTAGGTCAACAGGGAATCCTTTCTAACAAAATCCTATAAAAATCTGAAAAAGAGGTCCACTGGACCTCTTTTTTAATGGCTCTATAATATCTGTAGTGGGTAAAAACCACTATGGAAATTATGGAGCT
>NZ_JAUMZR010000004.1:0-62153 GCF_030528045.1 Streptococcus sp. | reverse complement strand
TTGTCTCGCACCTTGCGGAGCGAGACGGACTAATAGTCACATAATAAGAAAAAGAACAGTTACGACTGTTCTTTTTTTGTACTTCTTTTTATGAACCAACCACTACTACTTTCTATTTGTCAACCTTCACGCTGACACTATAATTGATTTCAAACGAGTTTAAAAAATATCTAAAAGAAGCTTGATATTGAGAATGGTCAAGATGATTGAAACTGCGTAACCTTGGATGGTATTCCACTTGGCATTGGTGAATTCTCCCATCAGTGACTTCTTAGAGGTCAGATAAATTAAGGGAAAGATTGAAAACGGAAGAGCGATTGACAGAAATACCTGTGAATAGACCAATAACTGATCCAAGGTTTTTTCTTGATGTCCAAACAAGACGGCAACAATAATCACAGGGAGTAAGGCAAAAATCCGTGTACCGATACGGATCAGCCACTGAGGCAATTTCAGATGCAAGAAACCTTCCATGACAATCTGTCCTGTCAAGGTACCTGTAATGGTCGAATTTTGACCACTTGCTAGGAGGGCCAGGGCAAATAAAGTTGATAGAGTTGAACTAGCTATCGCTCCTGCTATTGTCGAATCCTGTAAAGCATTGTACATTTGGGAGAAAGCTGAAATTTCAGATGCATGACCAAAAAAGAGAGATGCCCCTAAAATGAGAAGCAAGGAATTGACAATAAAGGCTAGGGACAACTGAAGATTTGAATCCCAGGTCATAAAACTCACGGCTTTTCGAACATCCTTCTTATCTTTGTGATTGATTTTCCTTGTTTGGGATAGGGATGAATGAAGATAGAGATTATGGGGCATGACTGTCGCTCCCACAATTCCTAGAGCCAATGTCAATTGGCTTTCATGACCTGGTAATGGTGTTTCAAATAATGTTGGAGTCGGTAAATAACCACCAAAGATACCCTGAATACTTGGATTGGATAATGCTACCAGATAGGTAAAGATGGCTAATATGGTTAAAATAAGGGTCGTAACAATGGCTTCAATTTTTTTGAAGCCAAATTTCATTAACAACAACAAAAGAAATACATCTAAAACGGTTAAGAGGATAGCGACCATAATCGGTATTTTAAATAAAAGATTTAAGGCAATCGCTGAGCCTAAAACCTCAGCTAAGTCTGTCGCCATTAAAGCTAATTCTAAAATCACCCAAAGACTATAGCGGAGCCATTTGGGAGCATGATGTGCAGTTGCCTGTGCTAGGTCCATCTTAGTTACGATACCGAGCTTTCCAGCCATCTGTTGTAACTGCATGGCAATGATGGAGGAAATCAAAATAACAAATAAGAGACTATATTTGTAGGAAGCACCACCAACCACACTGGTAATCCAGTTTCCAGGATCCATGTAGCCAACTGCTACAAGGGCTCCAGGTCCTAAAAAAGCTTTTAGATTTTGCCAAAAATGATTGTTATTCGGAGTTTCAATAGATTGGTTGATCTCAGAAAGAGAGACTTTTTTGTAAGAAGACATCGGAATTTTACACTTTCTAATCTGTCTTTACCTATTTTCTTAATGGCATTTTTGAAAATATCATGAAAATAGTTTCCTATTTCCAATTCTTCCTTATTATATCACATTTTAGAATGATTCTTAAGGAAAGAATAATGGTTGAAATAGACAATAGCTGTATTGCAAAAACCAGCGTTTTCTGACGCTGGCTTTAAAACTGTGAAAATTCTTTCTCAACTAGATCGCTTCTGTGACAAAACTACGGCTTTCTAACACCTTGAGCATGGCATTAGCTGTATCTAGGGCTGTGAAGAGGGGCACACCGTGTTCAGTGGCTGAACGACGGATTTGCTCACCATCTTCATCAGCAGTTCGTTTGGTTCCGACAGTATTGATGATTGCTTGGATTTTCCCTTTGCGGACAAAGCTTGGAATATCCTGATCATCATCACCAATCTTACCAACAGGTTGGGCTTGAAGTCCATGACTGGCAAAGAAGGCTGCTGTCCCTTCTGTCGCGAGGATACCATAACCGATATTTTGGAAACGACGAGCCAAGTCTAAGGCTTCATCTTTGGCATCATCAGCGATGGTAAAGACCACATTCCCAAAGGTTGGCAAGTGTAGGTAGGAAGCTTCAAAGGCCTTATAGAGAGCTTTTTCCAAAGTAGTATCAGAACCCATAACTTCCCCTGTTGACTTCATTTCAGGCCCGAGTAAGCTGTCTACCTTAGCTAGTTTCGTAAAGGAGAAGACTGGCGCCTTGATATGAACGCGAGTGCTTTCTGGATAAAGTCCATCTTGGTAGCCAAGTTCTTCAAGGTTTTGACCAAGAATGAGCTTAGTTGCTACCTGAGCCATAGGGATATTGGTTACTTTTGAAAGGAATGGAACTGTACGGCTGGCGCGTGGATTAACCTCAATAACGTAGACTTTTTCATCCTTGATGACAAACTGGATGTTCATCATTCCAAGACAGTTAAGGCCAATTGCTAGACGTTTAGTATAGTCAGCGATGGTTTCCTGCACCTTTTGCGACAAGGTTTGTGGAGGATAAACGGCCATTGAGTCACCTGAGTGGACACCGGCACGTTCGATATGCTCCATGATACCAGGGATAAGGACATTTTCTCCATCTGAGATAGCATCAACTTCACACTCTTGCCCAACGATGTAAGAGTCAACGAGAACTGGATGGTCTGGACTTGCCTTAACAGCGGTACGCATGTAAGAACGGAGATCTTCTTCGTTTTCAACGATTTCCATGGCGCGTCCACCCAAGACATAAGAAGGACGAACTAAGACTGGGAAACCAATCTTGCGAGCTGCAAGCACTGCTTCTTCTTCATTAGTTGCTGTTTGTCCTGGTGGCTGTGGAATGTCCAAATCTTTAAGGGCTTGCTCGAAGAGGTCACGGTCTTCGGCACGGTCTAGGTCAGCAACTTGTGTACCAAGAATGGTCACACCTGCTTTGGCCAATGGCTCGGCAAGGTTGATAGCTGTTTGACCACCGAACTGAACGATAACACCCTTTGGTTGCTCCAAGTCGATAACATTCATGACATCTTCGAAAGTCAACGGTTCAAAGTAGAGCTTGTCAGATACCGAGAAGTCTGTTGAAACGGTCTCTGGATTTGAGTTCATGATGATCGCTTCATAGCCAGCTGCTTGGATAGTCTTAACAGAGTGAACGGTCGCGTAGTCAAACTCAACCCCTTGTCCGATACGGATTGGACCTGAACCTAGGACTAGGACGGATTCCTTATCAGACTTGATAGATTCATTTTCCCAGCCGTAGGTTGAATAGAAATATGGTGTTTCAGAGTCAAACTCTGCCGCACAGGTATCAACCATCTTGTAAACTGGGACAATCTTGTTTTCCAAGCGAAGTTGGCGAACTTGGTCAGCTGTCGTTTCCCAGAGTTCAGCAATCTTACGGTCTGAAAATCCATTGAGTTTAGCCTTTTTCAAGACTTCTAGATCTTGTGGATGGGCACCTAATTCTTGCTCAATTTCAAAGATGTGCAAGAGTTTATCAAGATAAAAGATATCAATTTTCGTAAGCTCAGCGATTTCTTCTGGTGTGTAACCACGGCGAATAGCTTCTGAAACGTAGAAGAGACGGTCATCTTGTGCCTTGACAACCTTTTCAATCAAGGCATCATCAGAAACGGTTGCCAGTTCAGGCATTTCATTGTGGTGAACTCCAATTTCAAGTGAACGACAAGCTTTAAGAAGTGACTCTTCGATGTTGCGTCCAATAGCCATAACTTCTCCAGTTGCCTTCATCTGAGTTCCAAGACGACGCTCCCCTTTTTCAAACTTGTCAAATGGGAAACGTGGAATCTTAGCAACGACGTAGTCAAGGGCTGGCTCAAACATGGCATAGGTTGATCCTGTAACTGGGTTGATGACCTCATCCAAGGTCAAACCGACGGCAATCTTAGCAGCCAATTTGGCAATCGGATAACCCGTCGCCTTAGAAGCAAGGGCTGACGAACGCGATACACGAGGGTTTACTTCGATAACATAGTACTTGAAGCTATGCGAATCAAGGGCCAGCTGAACGTTACACCCACCTTCAATCTTGAGAGCGCGGATAATGCTCAAGCTCGCGTCACGAAGCATTTGGTTTTCATAGTCTGACATGGTTTGCGCAGGAGCAAATACGATAGAATCCCCTGTGTGAATCCCAACTGGGTCAAAGTTTTCCATGTTACAAACAACGAGGGCATTGTCAGCTGAGTCACGCATGACTTCGTATTCGATTTCCTTGAAACCAGCAATGGAACGTTCAATCAAACATTGGGTAACAGGTGACAGTTTCAACCCATTTTCAGCAATTTCACGCAATTCTTCTTCGTTGGCACACATACCACCACCAGTACCACCAAGTGTGAAAGCTGGACGAACGATAACTGGGTAGCCGATTGATGCTGCGAAGGCAACTGCTTCTGCTACTGTGTTGACAATTTCAGATTCTGGAATTGGTTGCTCAAGCTCTTCCATCAATTGCTTAAAGAGGTCACGGTCCTCTGCTTGGTCAATGGCAGACAATTTAGTACCCAGAAGTTCGACACCTAACTCATCAAGAATACCGTTTTTAGACAATTCCATGGCCATATTGAGCCCTGTTTGACCCCCAAGAGTTGGAAGCAAAGCATCCGGACGTTCCTTACGGAGAATACGTGTCACAAACTCGAGTGTAATCGGTTCGATGTAGACCTTGTCCGCAATCTCCTTGTCCGTCATGATGGTTGCAGGATTTGAGTTCACCAAGACAACTTCATAACCTTCCTCTTTCAACGACAAGCAGGCCTGGGTCCCCGCGTAGTCAAACTCAGCAGCCTGACCAATAATAATCGGACCAGAACCAATCACCATAATTTTTTGAATATCAGTACGTTTAGGCATTTATAAGATATTAAGGGCGTCAAGCGGACCAAGCTAAAATAGGAGTTATGACGAAGAACTATCAGTTCTAGGAATAACTATCTTTTTAGCACCGTCCGTAGCCCGTATTCAGTTCAGCAAATACGGACCACCCTTCTCCTTTCTATTCGGCAACTCTCAGGTTGCCATTAAATAAATTCTCTGACGATTTTTTAGAGAAACGATATTTTTCGATAAAAAATCTAGTGCAGGAAGTTTTTAGTTCGCCTGATAGCGACTAAAAGAAACGACCTGCCTTTCTATTCGTCGCCTCACAGAGCGACATTAAATAAGATACAAAGGACGAATAGAAAGCGATTAAATTTTAGGAAATCAAGGAAGGATTGACAATCCAAGTTGGTTTCTCTAAATTCCGAGCTTTCCGTCCGTGTTCAGTTACATAAATTCTCCGACGAGCTTTTACGCGTTTTTAGTTTGATTGTTTAAAAGCTTCCATCATCTCGATAAATTCATCAAATAGGTAGCTTGCATCGTGTGGACCAGGAGCTGCGTCTGGGTGGAATTGTACAGAAAAACCTGGTTGGTATCTGTGACGTACACCTTCAACTGACTTGTCATTGATTTCTTCGTGGGTGATAATCAAATGTTCTGGCAAGTCCTCACGGCTGACTGCATAACCATGGTTTTGGCTGGTAAAGTCTACGCGTCCTGTTGCAATCTCACGTACCGCGTGGTTAAATCCACGGTGACCAAACTTCATCTTGTAGGTCTTAGCCCCGTTTGCCATAGCAAAGAGTTGGTGTCCCATACAAATTCCGAAGATTGGGATTTTTCCTTGCACACCACGAATCATGTCTAGTGCTTCTGGAACATCTTCTGGGTTACCTGGACCATTTGACAACATAACTCCATCAGGATTTAGGTGGAGAATTTCTTCTGCCGTTGTTGAATGCGGAACAACCGTCACGTTACAGTTACGCTTAGAAAGTTCACGTAAGATGGAGTGCTTGAGACCAAAGTCTACTAAGACCACACTCAAACCAACTCCAGGAGCTGGATAGGAAGTTTTTGTAGAAACCTGTTTGATATTGTCTGTTGGCAAGACTGTTGCTTGGAGCTGGTCCGTCACATGGTCCATACTGTCCCCGACGTGAGTCAAGGTTGCACGCATCGTACCATGCTTACGGATAATCTTGGTAAGTGCACGCGTATCAATCCCTGAAATACCTGGAATTTTCTTGGCTTTCAAAAATTCATCCAAGGTCATTTGATTCCGCCAGTTGCTAGCTCGACGCGCCTCTTCGAAAACGACAACTCCCTTACAAGTTGGAATGATGGATTCATAATCATCACGGTTAATTCCATAATTTCCCACTAAAGGATAAGTGAAAGTCAAGATTTGTCCATTATAAGACTGGTCTGTAATGGATTCTTGGTAGCCGGTCATCCCTGTATTAAAGACGATTTCGCCTGTTACATCTATATCTGCTCCGAAGGCCTTACCTTCAAAAACTGTGCCATCTTCTAATACTAGAAGTCTTTTTGTCATATTTTCACCTCTCGTGGACGCTCACTGGCGTCTTTTAACGTCTTGTGTTTTAGTTGGCGTTTCTACTCGCCAATACGGATTCTAAGATTGCCATCCGAACAAAGACACCATTGGTCATTTGTTGGACAATGCGTGATTTTGGTGCTTCAACCAAGTGGTCAGCAATTTCCACATCTCGATTCACTGGAGCAGGATGCATAATGATTGCTGTTTCTTTTAAGCGATTATAGCGTTCTTGGTTCAAACCGTGTTGAGCATGGTAGTCTTCTTTTGAAAAGACCGCTCCACTTTCGTGGCGTTCATGTTGAACGCGGAGTAACATCAAAACATCCACCTGATCAACAATCTCATCAATAGTTACAAACTGTCCATAGTCCGCAAACTCTTGACTTCTCCATTCCTCAGGTCCTGCAAAGAACAATTCAGCTCCCAAGCGTTTCAAAATCTGCATATTGGATTTGGCAACGCGTGAGTGGTCCAAGTCGCCTGCAATAGCAACCTTAAGACCCTCAAAGTGCCCAAATTCCTCATAAATAGTCATCAAATCAAGCAAGCTCTGGCTAGGATGTTGTCCCGAGCCATCACCACCATTGATAATAGAAGTTGTAATCGACGGACTCGCAATCAACTCTCTGTAATAGTTGACCTCTGGGTGGCGAATCACACAGACATCCACTCCTAGAGCAGATAGGGTCAAGATGGTATCATAAAGTGTCTCACCCTTATTGACCGAACTAGTCTTCACATCAAAGTCCAGTCGCTCCAACCCTAGCTTAATCTCTGCCACTTCAAAGGACTTATGTGTCCGTGTGGAATCTTCAAAGAAGAGATTCGATACGATAGGTTTGTTCTCGTAGGGGAGTTGAGCTCCGTTTTTAAACTCGATTCCTCGTTTGATCAATTTCATCACTTGATCAACTGTAAGGTCTTCCATGGACACCACATGGTTCAATGCTTGTTGATTTTCTGACATGGCTACTCCTTCAGCTTTCTAAGCTTCTTCAGTAATCAGAACTCTGTCTTGGCCATCAAGTTCTGTCATCTCTACGATGATTTCTTCAGAACGACTGGTTGGGATATTTTTCCCAACGTAATCTGGACGGATAGGCAATTCTCTATGTCCACGGTCAACTAGCACCGCAAGACTCACGCGCGCAGGACGACCATGACCAACAATATTATCGATAGCGGCACGGATGGTACGGCCTGTATAGAGTACATCATCGACCAAGATAACTTCACGGTCTGTCACATCAACAGAAATTAAAGAAGTATCTTCTCCGCTTTTAACATCGTCACGGAAAGGCTTGGTGTCCAATTCCACAACAGGAACAGTGATATTTTCCAACTGCTCCAAGCGTTCTTTGATACGATGAGCGATGAAAACACCACGCGTTTTTATCCCAGCTAGGATAATTTTATTCAAATCTTTATTGCGCTCAATAATCTCATAAGTAATACGCGTAATCGCTCGTTTGACAGTCAATTCGTCTACAACTTCTTTTGTCTTCATGACAAACCTCCAAAAAGAAAAGTCTCCTTCTACAAGGAGACTTGAAATGTATAGCCAAGCGAGCCCTACTGTATACAGTATAGACTTCACTCTTCTACTTTATCGTGCTCCTTGCCTGCCTCACGGGACAGGTTTAAAGGACTATTTAGTTACCATTTACTATAGCACAAAGCACCTTTAAAATCAAGCAAAAACTTTTTCAGAGTCCCCTTAAACATTGCTAAAATCATATAACTGGGGATAGTGGTCACATTCTGGATTTTTAGGATGACAGATAGCTCGTCCAAAGTAAATCATGGCCTGGTGAGCTGCTAACCATTCTTCTGGTGGCAAGACATCCATAACACGTTTTTCTACTTCAAGTGGCGTAGCTGATTTTTTAACGATATCGTGATGCTTACAGATACGCTCCACATGAGTATCCACTGCAAAAGCAGGAATCCCAAACCCCACACTCATGACGACATTTGCTGTTTTACGACCAACACCAGCTAGACTTTCTAATTCCTCTCGAGTCTGAGGCACTTGACCATCAAAATCCTCTAGTAACTGTTGGGCACATTTTTTAAGGAATTTAGCCTTATTTCGATACAGTCCCAGGCGAGAAATGTGTGAAGCAATTTCACTCTCTGTCGCTACAGACATGGCTTGTGGCGTTGGAAAAGCAGCAAAGAGACTTGGCGTGGCCTTATTTACCGCTGCATCTGTCGTCTGAGCTGACAACATCACTGCAACCAGTAGTTCAAAATGATTGCGAAAATCAAGACTAGGCTTAGCATCTGGAAAGAGGGCAATTATTTCCTCAATGACATGACGGGCACGTTTCTTGGATAAAACCATCTACTCGTCTCCATCAAACAGTCCTTGCAAGCCAGCAAATGGACTGTTTTCTTCTTTCTTGACTGCTTGTTGGGCTTGGTATTCATCTTCAGTCATGATTTGCCAGTCATTTCCTGACACAAAACCTTGGCCCGCCTCTTCTTCTGCCGTCAAGACCTTGATTGGGATATTGAGCAAGATATTATCTGCTACGCTCTCAGCAAGGTCAATTTCTCCATTTTCGATAGGCAAGACCAAATCATCATCTAGAACTTCCTGGTCCAGTTGGTTGGTCGCTCCTTCCATGAAAACTTCTGTGACTGGATAAGACTCAGCCAACTCAACTGGCTCCATACTACGACTGGAAGCAAGAACAATGGTATATGACAACTGATAGTCTAAGAAATACAGACGGTCTTCGTACTGCACCTTTCCCACTGCAAGGATATCTTTGACATCTAAAATTTCTTGATTTCGTTTACGCACGTCTGCTGCCAGGTCTAAAGCTTGTTCAAAATGCAGGCCTTCAGGTTGCTTACGAATTTCTTGAATATTTAACTTCATATTTCCTCCATAAAGATGTACTCACTTGATTATACCATGAAAAGGCTATAAGTCAGCTTTCCAAACTTTGATATTAAAATCTCATTTTTCAATATATTTACTATGACATATTTTCTGATTAGTGCTATACTATAGGCAAGAATACATCAGAGCAAGGAGGATGCTCATATGGAAGACAAAGCACTCATCACTGAAGCTTACCAACTCCTATCCGAGTTAAATAAAAGCTACCAAAGCTGCAAACAAGGTACAGCCTATGATTTCCGTCTACAAGAACTGCTGAACACCACTCTTAAGGAACTAAAAAAAGCAGAAAAACTGGACAACAGTATCTTAATCGACCTTGAGAAATTTTACCAACGTACCAGTCTGCTGATTGGACTGGGTAGCCTAAAACTGAATGATCAAGCTCGTGCTGCTTGGCGCAACTATGACAAGTTCCACTACGAACATGTCAAACACGTACTGACTCTCTATGGACCTGTTTTCGGATTTTAGAGCTTGAAATTACTTGTTTTCTATTGACAAAATTTCCTGAAAGGTATAGGATAGAGGTACTAATACTCGGAGGTAAGGGAGACATGAACAACTAAGTCTATCAAATAAAGAATCTTTATTTAGTAGATCTTGTTTTTGTCTCTTTTTGTGTGCTCTTTTTATACTAGATTTTCTAGTATCTTGTCCTCATTGAAAATCGAAAAACTAGAAAGCTATGCTCCTCTTGGGTTGGGTTAGGCAGCTCCAAGCTAGTTTGACGAGTTTTTCAACGAGGATAATAGAGTTTTGGACAGTGACTTTGGGCTCTACTAGATAAAGTAGAGCTTTTTGTTATGCACTATCGACATTCTAGAAAGGGCAACAATATGATAAAAATCAATCATCTAACTATCACGCAAAACAAAGATTTACGAGATCTTGTATCTGACCTAACCATGACTATCCAAGACGGGGAAAAGGTTGCTATTATTGGTGAAGAAGGAAATGGTAAATCGACTTTACTACGAGCTTTAATGGGGGAAGCATTACCTGATTTTACTATCAAGGGCGACATCCAGTCTGATCTTCAATCACTGGCCTACATTCCTCAAAAGTTACCTGAGGAGCTAAAAAATAGGACTCTACACGATTACTTCTTTTTAGATTCCGCTGATTTAGACTACAGCATTCTTTATCGTTTGGCGGAGGAGTTGCACTTTGATAGCGACCGTTTTGCTAGCGACCAAGAAATTGGCAGTCTATCAGGGGGCGAAGCTTTGAAAATTCAGCTCATCCATGAGTTAGCAAAACCCTTTGAGATTCTATTTTTAGATGAACCTTCAAACGACCTAGACCTTGAAACGGTTGATTGGCTAAAAGGTCAGATTCAAAAGATTAGGCAAACTGTTATTTTCATTTCCCATGATGAAGACTTTCTTTCTCAAACGGCTGATACTATTGTCCACTTGCGACTGGTCAAGCATCGGAAAGAAGCGGAAACGCTAGTCGAGCATTTAGACTATGATCGCTATAGTGAGCAGAGAAAGGCTAATTTTGCCAGACAAAGTCAGCAAGCTGCTAACGACCAGAGAGCCTATGATAAAACCATGGAAAAACATCGCCGAGTTAAGCAAAATGTAGAAACTGAACTTCGAGCTACCAAAGACAGTACTGCTGGTCGCCTATTGGCTAAAAAGATGAAAACTGTTCTCTCTCAAGAAAAACGCTTTGAAAAGAAAGCTCAGTCCGTGACCCAAAAGCCACTTGAAGAGGAACAAATCCAACTTTTCTTTTCAGACATCCAACCATTACCGGCTTCTAAAGTCTTAGTCCAACTGGAAAAAGAAAATTTGTCCATTGGCCAGCGCATTTTAGCTCAGGAGTTACGATTAACGGTCCGTGGCCAAGAAAAAATCGGTATCATCGGGCCAAATGGTGTTGGAAAATCAACTCTGTTAGCCAAGTTGCAACAACTACTAAGCGCCAAAAGAGAAATATCGCTTGGTTTTATGCCACAAGATTACCATAAAAAACTACAATTGGATCTATCTCCAGTAGCCTATCTCAGCCAAACTGGACAAAAAGAGGAACTACAGAAAATCCAATCTCACCTAGCCAGTCTCAATTTCAGCTATCCAGAGATGCACCACCAAATCCGCTCCCTATCTGGTGGGCAACAAGGTAAACTCCTACTTTTAGATTTAGTGTTGCGCAAACCAAACTTTCTCCTTCTGGATGAGCCTACACGAAACTTTTCTCCCACTTCTCAACCTGAAGTCAGAAAACTCTTTACCTCCTATCCCGACGGTCTGATCACTGTTTCGCATGACAGACGCTTCTTAAAAGAGGTCTGTACCAGTATCTATCGTTTAACAGAAAATGGTTTGGAAGTCGTCGATTTACAAGATTTATAAATGTTGAACATAGCAAAAATCCAGAGAAATCTCTCTGGATTTTTTTACATACGTCTTTCTTAGGATCATTGATGTACAGAGCACTGCTGGCATCGTCTACGTGACAGATTATGCTCTGAGTTTTGTTTAAATTGTATAAGTTAAAAATCTTTTTTACTATCTTACAGCTCAAAGCATTCTAATGTAGCATTATCTCATGTACAAAAAGCAAAATGCAACCAGATTATTGAGGACATGCAAAAGCATGGAATTCCATAGGTTGTCAGAAGTCTTATACCTTACCCCAAATGCCAATCCCATACCTAAATAGCTGATAAAGCTAGGAATAGTATAGGGACCATGAAGATAAGCAAAAAGAAGCGATGTGTCAAACAAGCCAAAATAGGTATTCTTAAATACTATCCCCTGTAACATACCTCGCATAAAGATTTCTTCCGTGACAGGTGCCAAAACACAGAGATCCACAAAAAGTACAGACCATGAAAGTGATAAACTTTGCACAGTTTGAGTTGTGTCTGATTGGGTAGGGCCTAAAAAATTGACCATAATATAAAAGAGGAAAAGCAAGGCGTATGAAAGAAAACATTTAAGAATATCTTTTAGGCAGATTTTCCGAATGTGAAACAAGTCATACTTTTTTCCTACATATAAAAATAATGCAAGTTCAACAAGTGTAAAAAGGATGGATAGCGTTAATGAATTTATTCGCATGATTTTCTCTGCTATACTCAAATGAATTGGCATAAAAATCAAAATCAAGAAAAACGTCATCCAGCGCTTATACATCATTCACCTCAATTATATAGAATTACATATATTATACTATTTTTTGGAGAGATAACAAGTTAAAAGCGAGATACTAAAAACAAAAATCCAGAGACGACCTCTGGATTTTCTTACATCTGTTTCAAACGTTCGATTCGTTCTGAGATAGGTGGGTGGGTATAAAAGAGTTTTTGAAGTCCCCCACCTTTCTTGGGATTATTAATATAAAGAGCGCTGCTGGCATCGTCAACATGGTGATGCATCGGCTCGCTATCCTCCAACTTACGCAAGGCATTGATCATCCCTTGAGGATTGCGAGTCAGCTCTACACTAGATGCATCCGCCAGAAATTCCCTCTGACGGGAAATAGCAAGTTGCACCAAGGTTGCTGCGAGAGGTGCTAGAACAATGGCTAAGAGAGAGATGACAAGCATGATAATCTCTAGACCATTTCCATCACGATCATTATCGCTCCGTCTGCGACCTGCACCACCCCACCACATCATACGACCAGCCATACTAGATAGAAGGGTAATGGCACTAGCAAGCGCTACAGCAATAGTCGAAATACGGATATCGTAGTTCCGGATATGACTGACTTCATGGCCCATAACAGCTTCTAACTCCTCACGATTCATGATAGCTAAGAGACCCGAAGTGGCTGCGACTGCTGCATTCTGCGGGTTTGGACCTGTTGCAAAGGCATTTAAAGATGAATCCTCAATGATGAAAACACGCGGCATGGGAATCTGAGCGACCATGGCCATATCTTCTACTACATGGTAGAGGTCTGGTGCTGTTTGCTCATCAACCTCACGCGCCCCATTCATAGACATGACAATCTCTGTCGATTGAAAGATCATGGTCAGAGCGTAGATAAGGCCGATAATCAAGGCAATAATCATGCCACCAAAACCTGAGCGCATAAAGAGATAGCCAACCGCATAACCAACCAAGGCCAAGAGTAGGAAGAAAACCAGCAACAAAATCCAGATTTTTCGTTTATTGCTCGCAATTTGATCAAACAACATCTTAGTCACCTAAACCGCTAAAGTCAACTTTAGGAACTGCCTTTTCCTCTTCAGGTGTTTGAAGGAAGTCTGCAGCTTTAAAGCCAAATAGTCCTGCGATGATGTTACTTGGGAAGCTTTCAAGTTTTACATTGTAGTTGCTGACAACACTGTTGTAGAGTTGACGTGAGTATGAAATTTTATTTTCTGTATTGGTCAACTCTTCTTGCAATTTGATAAAATTAGCACTAGCTTTCAAGTCTGGGTAATTCTCTGCTACTGCAAAGATACCAGAAATCTGGCGGGTAAGGGCATCACTGGCCTTCATAGCTTCTGCCGGAGAAGTTGCTGCGGCTACTTGTCTACGAAGTTCTGTTACTTTTTCCAAGGTAGAACCTTCATATTTCGCATAGCCTTTGACTGTTTCAATCAAGTTTGGGAGGAGATCATTACGACGCTTCAACTGAACATCTATCTGGCTCCAAGCCTCCTTGGTCTGCATACGATTTGTAACCAAACCGTTATAGCTAACAATCACAAAAATAACAATCAGAGCCAAAACTCCAAGAATAATCCAAGTCATAATCTTATTCCTTTCTGCTTTTAGATTACTACCAGTATATCAAAATTTTAACGAATATGGTAAAATAAGATGATACTAGAGAAGGAAACTACTATGAAACCAGAAACATTTTACAGCCTACTAGCTGAGCAAAATCTTCCACTTTCGGACCAGCAAAAGAACCAATTTGAACGGTATTTTGAACTCTTGGTCGAGTGGAATGAGAAGATTAATTTGACCGCTATTACAGACAAAGAAGAAGTTTATCTCAAACATTTTTATGATTCGATTGCACCCATTCTGCAAGGCTTGATTTCAAATGAAACTATCAAACTTCTTGATATCGGAGCGGGGGCAGGATTTCCTAGTCTGCCCATGAAAATTCTCTATCCTCAGTTGGAGGTGACCATCATTGATTCTCTCAATAAGCGCATTAACTTCCTTCAGCTTTTAGCTCAGGAGTTGGATTTGAATGGTGTTCACTTTTACCATGGACGTGCAGAAGACTTTGCCCAAGATAAGAACTTCCGTGCCCAGTTTGATGTGGTGACGGCTCGTGCGGTTGCCCGTATGCAGGTTTTGTCTGAGCTGACCATTCCCTATCTTAAAGTCGGTGGCAAACTATTGGCACTCAAGGCCAGCAATGCTCCTGAGGAATTGCTAGAAGCCAAGAATGCCCTCAACCTCCTCTTTAGTAAGGTAGAGGACAACCTCAGCTACGCCCTGCCAAATGGAGATCCGCGCTACATCACTGTGGTCGAAAAGAAAAAGGAGACGCCTAACAAGTACCCAAGAAAGGCTGGCATGCCCAACAAACGCCCACTTTAAACAATAGTGCACCCTTGTTTAAAGTTCAGAAAACAATTTACAAAATCAGCCTCGCTCTTACATTTCTAGGCTCGGGAAAAAATGATTTACAAAATCAACCTCGCTCTCGTATTTCTGGGCTCGGGAAAAATTCGTTTACAAAACGAATTTTTTCTGCTATACTATCCTAAGCAAAGGTTTTTAATGTCATCCTGTGAGGTGACGAAGGCGCAGATTTATATAAATTTTTAAAAGATAGCTATTTTTTAAAAAGTCTTACTCTGAGGGCCTATTGCTGCAAAATAATGGGCTCTTTTTTGGTGCCCAAAAGTGAGGTTTTTATGAAACAGGAATCAACTGTTGACTTGTTACTAGACGTCGATCAACGTCCTTCTGCTGGTAAAGGAATTCTTCTAAGCTTCCAGCACGTGTTTGCCATGTTTGGTGCAACCATTCTCGTTCCCTTAATTTTGGGAATGCCCGTATCAGTTGCTCTCTTCGCATCCGGTATTGGAACACTTATCTACATGATTTCTACTGGTTTTAAGGTTCCAGTTTACCTAGGTTCTTCATTCGCCTTTATCACGGCTATGTCTCTAGCCATGAAAGAAATGGGGGGCGATGTTTCTGCCGCTCAAACTGGAGTTATCTTGACTGGTTTGATCTATGTCCTTGTAGCAGCAAGTGTTCGTTTTGCTGGTACAAAATGGATTGACAAACTCTTGCCCCCAATCATTATCGGACCTATGATCATCGTTATCGGTCTTGGTCTTGCTGGTTCTGCTGTAACGAATGCTGGACTCGTAGCAGACGGAAACTGGAAAAACGCTCTTGTAGCTGTCGTGACGTTCTTGATTGCCGCCTTTATCAATACAAAAGGAAAAGGGTTCCTCCGTATCATTCCTTTCCTCTTTGCCATCATCGGTGGTTATATCTTCGCTATGATGCTTGGTTTGGTTGACTTTACCCCAGTCCTTCAAGCCAACTGGTTTGAAATTCCTGGTTTCTACTTGCCATTTAGTACAGGTGGAGCCTTTAAAGAGTACAACTTGTACTTCGGTCCTGAAACAATCGCCATCTTGCCAATCGCTATTGTAACCATTTCAGAACACATCGGAGACCACACAGTTTTAAGCCAAATCTGTGGCCGTCAATTCCTGAAAGAACCAGGACTTCACCGTACGCTTCTTGGTGACGGTATCGCGACATCTGTATCAGCCTTCCTAGGTGGACCAGCTAATACGACTTACGGAGAAAATACAGGGGTTATCGGGATGACTCGTATCGCTTCTGTCTCTGTTATCCGTAACGCGGCCTTCATCGCCATTGCTCTTAGCTTCCTAGGTAAATTCACTGCCTTGATTTCAACCATTCCAAATGCTGTGCTTGGTGGAATGTCCATCCTTCTCTACGGAGTTATCGCCAGCAACGGTCTAAAAGTTTTGATTAAAGAGCGCGTTGACTTCAGTCAAATGCGTAACCTCATCATTGCTAGTGCCATGTTGGTACTTGGACTTGGTGGGGCTATCCTCAAACTTGGCCCAGTTACACTTTCAGGTACTGCTTTATCAGCCATGACAGGAATTATCTTAAACTTGATTTTGCCACACGAAAACAAAGACTAATCATCTATACACACAAAATCCACTCGATTGAGTGGATTTTTTTATTACTTACTCTTTATTTCCAGCAGTAAATCTTTCAATGAAATAATGGTCACGGCTAGTAAAATCATAGCCATACCGACAAAATCAATCGCATAAAACTGTTCCTTCATAATCAGAAAGGCAAAGAAAACGGCAGAAATTGGTTCTATGGAAGCTAATAAACTAGACTTAACAGGGCCTATCAGACTAGCTCCCTTTAGGAAAGCTGTATAGGCAAAGACCGTTCCGATGATGATAATCCCAGCAAATGCAAAGAGAAAATCTAAGCTAGTCGGTATGCTGACCTGTAAGACTCCTGTGAAAGGAAGAGCCACTACACCAGAAATAACCATCCCGACACCAATCACCAAAATACTGCCCCACTTCTTAATCAAAGCAATAGGAAGGATGATATAGAGGGCATAGGTCAAGGCTGAAAAGAGGCCCCAGAACAGACCTAGGGGTGTGACAGACAACTGGTCAACTTTCCCGTGCGTCGCAATCAGAAAGGTTCCTCCTATAGCCAACCCAATCGAAAAAATCTCAGCCAGAGTAGGCGCCACCTTGTCCTTGATACAGGTATAAACCAAGATCCCAACGGGGCATACATACTGGAGAACTGTCGCCGTTCCAGCATTGGTTTCCTGAATGGCAGAAAGATAGGCAAACTGGTTTAAGAAAAGTCCAAAAACTGCAAATAGCAACAGAGATAGTAGACTTTTTCTGTCTTTTAAAAAAGCATAGAGTTTATCCTTTGAAGTCACGTAGGATAAGAACACCAATGCCAAGCCTGCAATGATAAGTCGCAAATTGGTCAAGACTAGAGCGGAAATCCCGTGTACCATCAGGTATTGGCCACTGGTTCCAGACAAGCCCCAAGCAATCCCTGCCACTACTGTATACAGAGTACCTTTTACGGTTTTTGACATACTTCTTCCTACTCCTCTTGACGAATCATTTCCATCACTTGGTTTCGGTCAACTATCCACTGGGCACGGTCATCCTTCTCATACGTTCGATTGGATAAAAAGATAGCCGCCTCCTGCTTATCCTGATTCCACATAATGAAGGTACCTGTATAACCCGTATGGTCGAGCCAAGCTCCCTCCAGATTCCAGGCTAGAGAACGCTCCTTATCATCTAAGGGAGAAAAATTTCGGCTCAATTCTGCAGCAAAATCATCTTTCAAGTAATGTTCCAGAAAGATCTGCAAATCCTTAACAGTCGAAAACAAACCAGCACTTCCTGCGTGTTTCCCTAATAGACGAGCTTTGGGATCGTGAATGATTCCGGCCTCCACTCCTCTCACTGTTGGTACAGCTTGCTCAACGGGACCGAACTTGGTCTCCTTCATCCCCCATGCTTCCAAAACTTGTTCTTCTATAATCTGATCCAAGTCTTGGTCAAAGATTTTTTCCAAAAGAAAGCCCAAGAGTAAAAAGTGAACGTCCGAGTATAAGAAAGCAGGCTGACTTCGTCTATTTAGGTGAAACATGGCTTCTCTCAATTCCTCTGCACTTAACTTGTCTCGATTGGGAATAAAGGGGTCTAAGTCTGTAGCATGGGTCAAAAGTTGCCGTATAGTGATATCAGGATAATCACACTCCGGTAAAAAATCCGTCACCGGTCGATCAATATCTAATTTACCCTGCTGCCACAAGAAGGTAAAAACCGTCCCCACTCCCACGACCTTACTCACACTTGCCAAATCATAAACCAAACCGCTTTCTGTCTTCAAGTCTCGTTCAGGATCACTCAATCCCAGATAAGACTCTTTCCATTCACCATCCTTATAATACGCAAAAGAGGCCCCGGGATAAATCCCTGCCTCGATTTGATTTTCTATTTTTCTTAGAATTTTTTCCAACTTCATGCTTCTTCAAACCACAATTCAATGTTATTGGTATCTTTACCAAGGAAGAATTTTTCAGACTTAGGGACAAAGTAGCCTGTCTTTTCAAATTTCTGACGAAGACTGATTAGATCAAAATTCTTTACTAAAAATTTTAACATCGTCAGGTCCCAAGTGACATTGTTTTCAACAGCCAAATCTGGTCCTTGCCCTTTAGTAAAAGTGATTACTTGCGCTACTCCTTCGGGATCAAGTAAACTCTCTGTCCCTTCAGGCAAATGCAACTCCATAGAAACCTCAAATTGGCTCACGTATTTTATACTTGTATTTGAATAAAATTCAGGAGCGGTTTCCAGTGGTACCAAATCTCTTACATCATTTTCTGCATGAACAAGGATCACATCCTCTTCAGGAGAAACAATCTCAAAAGCATACCCTCGGTTTCCTTTAAATAGACGAGGAAGAGACTTCATCTGAGAAAGAAGGGCCTCGATTTCGGAGGGATTTTCAACCTTTATCAAGAGTCTAGCTAGCTTCTTAAGTCCTTCAACTCTGCGTGTTCGCATGCTTGGAGACTCTTCTAAAATCAATCTCTCCGTAGCTGTTTGATCACCTAGAGAAATAAAGGCAGACTCTTCCAGCAAAGATTTCATCCCCAGGGTTTCAATGTAAAATCTTTCATTTAATTTTCGATTATTAACTTTCAAAGTCGGAACGATCCGAACAATCTCATTCACTTTCATAAATTCCTCCAACTCTTTTATTTTAAAGGATTTTCGAATATTTTACAAGTCATATCTATTTTATTTAGAAATTTTATAACAAAAAAACTGGGAGACCCCAGTTTCATTTCTTATAGGTAAAGTAGTTTAAATAGTGCTACTGCCGCAATACCCGCTGCAATTGGAGCTACAACTGGAACCCATGCATACCACCATTTTGAATCACCCTTGTGTTGACCAAGAACTGATTTTGGAAGGAGTTCGTGAAGAAGACGTGGTCCAAAGTCACGAGCTGGGTTCAAACCAGGACCAGTAGGTCCACCGAGTGAAGTTACCAAGGCCATTACTAGGAAACCAAGTGCCAAGTGCGCAATTCCAAGACCTGGTGCCAAAAATGGAGCGGCTTGGTTTTTTGCTTGCTCAAGCGCTGCTGTTACTTGTTCTTGAGGGATCGTTGTTCCTTGCGCTGCTGCTTGAGCTACTTGGTCATTAATTGTCGCCTGAGCTTTCGCTACTAATTCAGCACCAAAGAAGTTTTTAGTCAAACCAAGTGCTGCAAAGAAAAGAACAAATGAACCTACAAACTCATTGAGGAATCCGTTAACAGTGGCTGCAAAACGTGATTCTTTTGTACCGTGGTAGATGCTTGAAATCGTTGAAAAGGTACCCAAGATATTGTTAGGGTTTTCTGTTTTCAAGTAGTAAGGACGGTGAGTCGCTACAACCAAAGCTTGACCGAAGATTGCTCCCAAAACTTGTGCTAGGATGTAATATGGTACTTGCTCCCAAGAGAAAAGTCCACTAACAGCAAGTCCAAGAGTGAAAGCTGGGTTGATGTGGTTACCAGATACATTACCAAACATCAAGGCTGGGATCATAACCCCCATACCATAACCAACCGCGATAACGAGCCAGCCACTTTGGTGACCTTTCGTACCTTTAAGTTCAACGTTAGCAACTGCACCATTACCAAGAATGATCAAAATAGCAGTTCCCAAGAATTCTGTGGCATATTTAATGGCCCATGTAAAATCCATTTGATAGATTCTCCTTAAATTTTTTTAGACAATCCTTATTCTATCAATTTTTAGGCCTTTTAGCAATATCTTTTCTATAAAAATCTATGGAAAACGCTTTATTTAACTTATCTTTAAGAAAAGGACAAAAGAAGTCAAACTCCTTTCATCCTAATCGTTATTCTTGACGCTTGCCAAAGTCTACAATCATCTGCTCCATCTCTTGGTGACTTGGAGTGGTCAGCATATAAAGGTAATCCCCTTGTAGCTCTGCAAAGGCTGCTGGCATGATTTTTTTGACCTTGAATTGCTGGCTGTACTTAGCAAGCAAGTCTTCTTCTGAATAGACATAGTTTGCATTGGCACGACGTGATGTAGCTAAACAGTATTGTGGTTCAAACCCTGATGCTGAGAACTCTTCACCTGCAACAATCGCTGCATAACCTCGGTAGAGATCCAATGAATGAGCGAAGTTATAAACATCAATGGTAAAGCCACCTGCAGGACGGTTATTGTACTCAATGACAATGTAGTCATCCCCGTCACGGAAAAACTCGATATGGAAAAAGCGTTCTCTCATTCCAAATTCCTTGACAATGGCCTCGCCATACTTACGCAGTTTGGGATCCATATCCTTGAGTACATAGTAGGAATTGTCCATCTTATAAATCATGAGATCAAGTGGTGTATGGGCATAATCGAAAGTCGTTGAAAAGACGATGTTGCCATCCTTGTCCACAAGTCCGTCAAAAGTACAGATTTCGCTAGAAGTGACAAATTTTTCAAAGAAATACACGGTTGAATGGTCCCATTCAGCCTTAAAGTGATTTACATCGTCTTCTGTCTCAAGCTTAAAGGTTGCGGCCGCTCCCACTCCATTATCAGGTTTGGCAATCATTGGTAGACCGATTTCGTTCACTGCTTTATCCACATCTGCTTCCGTATGGACAACAGCACCAGGTACCACAGGGACGCCTGCTTTTTTGAAAAGTTTCTTCATCTCAGACTTAAACTTAGTCTTTCTGAGATCCTCTGGTTTGGCACCAAAAACATTGAATTGCTCTCTGAGTGTTGCGTCCAGCTCAAGCCAGTATTCATTGTGAGATTCGATGCGGTCGATTGGTCCATGCTTGTAGAACAGAAAGGCAACAGCACGTTTGACTTCGTCTATATTCTCAAGATTGTCTACACGGAAATACTCGGTCAGACTATTACGCAAAGGTTCATCTAGTTGCTCGTAAGGCTCCTGACCAATTCCCAAAACGGTGATGCCTTTATTGGCTAGCTCGATGGTAAATTGTTGGAAGTTTTGCGGATAGTAGGGAGAAATAACAAGGTAATTCATAGGCAACTCCTTTTATAGATACAGGTGTCCAAGAAAATAGGGCATTTGTTTACGCCACCATTCCCAGTCGTGGGCGACATCGTGTCCCCATTCAGCAAACCAAGCTGGAATTTGTTTCTGGTCAAAGGCTTCTTTGAGCTTGTAGAAAGATGGTAGTCCATCTTGTTCCCAGGCACCAAGTCCCGTACAAACGACGATTTCTGCCTGACGGTAACGATCAATAAACCAGCCGTCGTTTTGATTCCAGATATAATCTACTGGCGAGTTTTGGTATATAGCATCGTCATTGTAATAATCGCCAACAAAGAAACGTGCGTCGTAAACACCACTGAGGGCAACCACCTTGGTAAAGACATCTGGATGCTGGAGAAAGAAATTGAGTGCATGATAGGCCCCCATCGAGCAACCTGTCGTCATCATGCCATCAAACCAACCTGTCTTATGCTTGATAAAAGGAATGGCCTCCTCAATCACATAGCGTTCGTAGGCACGATGCATCTCCGCCTGGTCATGACCATTTTTCCAAGTAGCCAGCCAGCTCTCACTGTCAACACTGGAGAGAGTAAAGAACTGGACACGACCCTCCTCGATAAAGGAAGAACAGGCATCTATCATACCAAAATCATAGTATTCGTTGTGACTGCCACCAGATGAAGCAAAAACAACAACTGGAATCCCAGCATGTCCATAACGGTTGAGATACATTTCACGGTTGATGTGACCACTCCAGTGGCTGAGATTTTCAATATGCATTGGCTTTCTCCTTTCTTAACTTACCATTTCTCTGCAAAAAATCGGAGACAGTCTGGTAAATTTTCCGACCATGGAATCTCACTATGGATAGCACCAGACTGAACTTTCAAGACAAGATTATCCAAGCCTACTCCACCTGCAATCAAATCACGGTAATAGCGAAGCGACGAATCGATATAGGCTTGCTTAATATTGCCAGCCATTAGGGTCTTATCCGTATCGTCTGCTTCTTCTGTTCCTACATAGATGAAAATGCGCTGTTCAGGCGTCAATTTCTTGCGCTCGATATAGCGGTTAAAGGCTTCTTGGTGAAGCCAGTTAGCAGATGAGAAGACACCTAGACAACCAATTCGGTCTTGGTACTCTAGTCCGATAAATTGGGTAATATTGCCTCCTAGTGACGAACCAATCATAGCCGTATGCTGGCGATCAGCTTTGGTTCGGTAGGTTTCATCGATAAAAGGCTTGACCACCTCCATGACAAACTCGGCATACTCCACACCCTTACCGCCAAACTGCTGGCCTGGGATAGGAGATTCTTGAAACTTCCAAGCCGCATACTCATTCATCCGCCCCATGCCGTCATTATCTATGGTAACGACAATCATGCGACTGATATCAGGATTCCGCTTAATAGCCGGAATGATCTTCCAAGAGTGTCCGATATAAGACTCCTTGCTGTAAAAGACATTTTGCCCATCATGAAAGTAAACTACAGGGTAAAAACGGTCTGTGTCTTTTTCGTAGTCTTTAGGCAGAAGAACACGCACACGACGCTCTTTTCCAGTATAAGGAACCTTGAGTTTGTGTTCTTTCATTTTTAAGTAAAAGTAGGAATGATTCATTGTCAGAAAACTCTCTATATTCAAAATTTTATCTCATTATACCATAAAAATAGAAAAAAAGTCAGTAATTGTCCATTTTAAGGATAAATAACTAACTTTCTTCATTTGTTTTTCTGAATTCTTCTGGATTTTCTGATTAGAGGAGATTGTCAATCAAGTTATCGACTTCATCTTTTTTAGCTTGAGGTGTAATCTCAGTAATCATAATCCCCGCCACTGCTCGCTCAACCAAGCCTTCAACATCCATGCGTTTTTCATACTGCTCTGCATTCTCTATCTTAGGATTGGTCTTAGGACGATCAGGTGCAAAAATAGTACAGCAGTCTTCAAAAGGCTGGATTGAAATTTCAAAGGTATCGATTTCCTGCGCGATGTCAATGATTTCCAACTTGTCCATCGTAACCACGGGACGAATAATTGGAGTGCTAGTCACAGCGTTGATAGTCTGCATGCTTTCCAAGGTCTGGCTGGCTACTTGACCAAGACTTTCCCCATTAATGATAATTAAACCTTTTCGTATCTCACGAAGACGGTCGGTAATGCGCATCATAAAACGACGGGTCAAGGTCATGAGGTAGGCTTCTGGCGCTTTAGCCTTGATTTCCTCTTGAATCTCAGTGAAAGGTACTTCGATAAACTGGATATTTCCACCAAACTTGGTCAATTTTCGAGTCAAATCGTGGGCTTTCTTGAGGGCACCAGGGCTAGTATATGGCGGGCTGGCAAAGTGAACCGCCTCAATATCTACCCCACGTTTAAGAGCTAGATAACCTGCCACAGGTGAGTCAATCCCTCCTGACAACATGAGCATACCTTTACCAGAACTTCCCACAGGTAACCCTCCTGCTCCACGAAAAGTTTCATAGGAAAGATAGGCAGCCTCTTCACGAATCTCAACCTGAAGATTAATATCTGGATTTTTCATCTGAGCTTGCACGTTTGGAATAGCCTCGAAAACAGCTCCACCGAGAGTTTGATTGAGTTCACGACTGTCGAGTTCAAAGTTGTGGTCGCTACGCTTGCTAGTGATTTTAAAGGTCATGCCTTCCTTGTAGATTTCCTTCATAATCTCTTGGACAGCAGACTTCAGAACTTCCACTGACTTTTCAATCTTATACACAGGAGAAAAATTTTGAATTCCAAAGACTTGTTTGAGTGATTCTGCTACTGCTGTATAATCAGCTCCATTGAGGTAAGCGTGGGCACGGTCGCGATCTGCGGTTACCTTAACTTGAGGATAGATGGACAAAACGTCCGAAATATTATTACGAAGTTTATTAATGAAACGCATACGATTTTTGTGCTTGGTTGACAATTCTCCGTAACGAATCATAATTTCTGAATACTGCATAAATGCTCCTATCTTACTTTTCTAGTTTGATTGTAAATTAATTTTAGCTTGGTCAAAAACTGCTCGACTTGACTCATATCATTTTCCAGGTCTAGGCTTAGACGCACAGCTGACTGGGCCTTATCTTTGTCCACTCCCATGGCAATCAAGGTCCCCGCAGGTTTTCCTGCCTTGGACGAACAAGCAGAGGTTGTGGAAATGAAAATGTCATAGTCTTCAAAAGCGTGAACAATGACTTCACCACGAACGCCTTTAATCCCAAAAGTCAGGATATGAGGGGCAAAGTCATCCTCATCTGAAAAGACAAAAATATCTGGATAAGCAAGAAGGGCTTGACGAATGACTGCCTTCATCTGCCCTGTCTTACTAGCAAAGATAGCTAATTTTTCCATAGACAAACGGAGGGCCTTGGCTGTTGCAGCGATCCCTGCCACATTTTCAGTTGTCGAACGATAGTCTCGCTCCTGACCGCCACCAGTCAACAGAGGCGTAATCTTCTTGCCAGACTTGATATAAACAAAGCCGACACCTCTAACACCGTGGAACTTATGACTCGAGAAGGTCGCAAAATCCACTCGATCCGTCAAGTGTTTTTCAGTCGGAATCTTAGCAAGTGCCTGAACTGCATCAACATGGAAGGAAATGGTCGGCTTATCTGCCAAGAGTTCTGAAATAGCCTCAATAGGCTGGATAGAGCCAATTTCGTTGTTAACTGCCATGATGGAGACGAGGGTCGTATCAGGACGTATCAAACCTGCTAACGCCTCAACATCCACAAACCCTTTCTCATCAACTGGAGCAAAATCCACTTCAAATCCTTGACTTTTCAGCCAGAGGGCTGACTCTTTGACTGCTGGATGTTCAATGGCTGATACAATGATGTGCTTGCCAAACTGGGCTTTTTCAAAGGCCACACCCTTGATGACCCAGTTATCTCCTTCTGTTCCACCAGAAGTAAAGAAGATTTCATCACTTTTCTTCCCAATCAAATCTGCAATTTGCTGCCGGGAAGCATCTAAAATTCGTGTTGCCTGATCTCCCAAACGATGGAGACTAGACGGATTTCCTACAATTTTTGAAGCGACCTGCATGTAAGTTTCAAGTGCTTCAGGATAAGGCTTGGTCGTTGCCGAATTATCAAAGTAGATCATGTTTTCTCACGCTTTCTAAAATCACTCCTTCTATTGTATCACGAAAAGAGACCTGCGACAAGAAAGGGAGGTTTCTCTTTTTTTAAGATTTTTTTAAAGAAATGAGGTATAATAAATCATAATCAAAGGAGAGTATCATGTCTAACTATCGTAGAACTTCAAAACCAAAAACAGAACACATCAAAAAGGGATTTACTGTCTTTCAAAAAACGATTGCTACAATCGGTAGTATCCTTGGTCTAATCACCGCTACTATTACCATCATGAACGCTATGGATAATAACAAAAACAACAAGAAAGAACCGACGACAACTCAAACAACTGTTGTCAAGGAAATTCAAAAGGAATCCCCTCAGGAAAATACTACACCTAACAAGGACAACACTTCTACTAAAGAAAATACCACGCAAGAAGAAACTTCTCAATCCAACAAGAAAGAGGAGAAAAAAGAAGAGAAGAAAACAACAACTCAGGACTCTTCTACACCTTCCTCAACAAAAGAAACAAGCGATAACGGAACACAGTCAAATACGACGAGTTCTGAAACTAAAACGAACCAGTAATCACAAAAATAACTTCTTTCCAAATTTGGAAAGAAGCTATTTTTTTATTGTTGCAATACTTTTCGTGGTTTGGTTCCTTCAGCTGGACCGATGACACCTGCCATTTCGAGTTCTTCCATAAGGCGGGTCGCACGATTAAATCCAACCGACAAACGACGCTGAATCATCGAAGCGCTGGCTTTCTGAGTTTCGATAACCAAAGCCTTAGCTTCTTCAAAAAGCGGATCGCCACCAGCTTCGCCGTCAGAGAAATCTCCATCATTTTCAGGGACGTCTCCTGGGTCAAAGCTGTCATCGTAGTCCGCATCTGCCTGAGCCTTGATGAAGTTTACGATACGTTCAACATCATCATCCGAGATAAAGGATCCTTGTAGACGGACTGAGTGATTTTCATCAATTGGTTTAAAGAGCATATCTCCTCGACCGAGCAGTTTTTCAGCTCCATTTTCATCCAAGATGGTTCGTGAATCTGTACCTGATGAAACTGCAAAAGCCACACGAGATGGGACATTGGCTTTAATGAGACCAGAGATGACATCAACCGATGGACGTTGCGTTGCGAGAATCATGTGAATCCCTGCGGCACGTGCCTTCTGTCCGAGACGAATGATGGCATCTTCTACTTCCTTGCTAGCCACCATCATGAGATCTGCCAACTCATCCACAATGACAACAATCAAAGGCAGCGGTACTTGTTTGTACTCAGATCGGCTATTAAATTCCTCAACCTTGGCATTGTAACCAGCGATATTTCGTACTCCAACCTTAGCAAAGAGTTCGTAACGATTTTCCATCTCATCCACAACCTTTTGCAGGGCCTTGCTGGCCTTGCGTGGATTGGTCACAACTGGAATCAAGAGGTGAGGAATGTCATTGTAAACAGATAACTCAACCATCTTTGGATCCACCATCATAAACTTGACCTGATCTGGTCTTGCTTTCATCAGAATGCTGGCGATAATACCGTTAACTGCGACTGACTTCCCTGATCCCGTCGAACCTGCAACCAGTAGGTGGGGCATCTTGGAAAGGTCAAAGGTGCGAGCAGTTCCATTGACCGCCTTCCCTAGAGGAATTTCGAGGAGATTTTCTGGTTTAGTCTGAGACTGTTCCCAGAGTTCACGGAAGGAGACGGTCGCAATCTCAGAGTTGGGTACTTCAATTCCGACTAAGGATTTACCAGGGATTGGAGCCTCAATCCGAACATCCTTGGCTGCTAGAGCTAGCGCTAAGTCGTCTGCCAGATTGGAAATGCGGTTAACCCGTACACCGACTGCTGGCTTGACTTCATACTTGGTAACTGATGGTCCTATTTCAGCCCGTTCCACCGTCACCTTGATACCAAAGCTAGCAAAGGTTTCTTCTAGGATTTTGATATTTTCTCGAACAATCTTCTTTTCCTTGGACTGATCTTTGGGTTTATCTGGTGCAAAGAGTTGCAAGCTTGGTAGCTTGTATTCAAGGGCTTCCTTGGCAGAAAAATCAACCTGTACCTCTTCATCCTCAAAGTCTTCTTCCACATCTGGAACATCAAAATCAGTTTGAGGGAGGATAATCTCCGGTTCAATCCATTCTTCCTCAGGAATTTGGGGGAAATCGTAGTCTGGTACTTCAGATAAGATTTCTCCCGTTTCAGGATCTACAGGAGGAAGCGGTAATGCATCCTGTTCCTCTTGTTCTCTCTGAATTCTGGCGGCTTCTTCAGCTTCTTGACGAGCCTTCTCTTCTTCTCTCTTGATGAAGCGTTCCTGTTTTCTCTGTTCCTGTTTTTCCATGAAAGATCTGAACTGAGCTCCAATAAAGGCTGCAACATCGTAAATAGACCAGGGACTAACCAAAAGTGCCCCAACTAGAATCAAGAGAACTCCAATAAAGTACGATCCGATATTGGAGAAAAGAAAGGATATGGGGATATAGAGTCCAACACCAAGCAAGCCTCCACCGGCGAAGCTAGTCACCCGCATACCAGTCAGGTCCGTCATAACTTGAGACAAGGTCCCTTTTAGAACTGACTGCTCCAAGCCATATTTCCATACCAAGTAGGCCTCAAAAATCAAGAGCAAGCCAGCGAAGATACAAAGAAATCCTGACAGAAGTCCCTCCTGCTTGCGGATCCATTTAAAAAGAAAAAGATATATGAGGAGGCCACCAATGGCCACATAGGCCAAACTTCCGACCACCAGTCGAATGAGATTGTAAAGAGTGACACCTGCTGCACCGAGTTTGAGGACTGCAATAATCAATAACAAGGCGATCCCTAAGGAAATCAACATCCTCTGAATAGCCTGTTTTCTTTCAAGTTCTGCTTTAGACGGTCTCCGTCTTGTTTTTGTAGTATTCTTGTTTGCCATTCTTTTATTATACCATATTTCACAGCCATTTCGAATAGAGAAAAAGATTGCACCAAATGGTAACAATCTTTCTATTCTAATCCTTTTTATGCTTGTGGTTTGCGTAGGTAACCATAAACCACACCACTTACAATTGCTCCAACCAAGACAAAGGCAAGGTAGAGAAGGGCATTTGAAGTAAGAGCGATGACGAAGATTCCTCCGTGGGGCGCCATGAGTTTGATACCTGCAAGACCAACGAGTCCGCCTGCCACTGCAGAACCAAGGATGAAGCTTGGAATCGCACGAGCTGGGTCTGCTGCACCAAATGGAATTGCTCCCTCAGTGATAAATGACAAGCCCATGATGATGTTTGTTAAACCAGAGTTGCGTTCTTCTTTAGTAAATTTATCTTTGAAAAGAAGGGTTGCGACAAAGATAGCAAGTGGTGGAACCATTCCTCCAGCCATAACTGCTGCCATAGCTACAGAACCACCTGAAGAAACAGTCGCTGCAAGCGTACCTGTACCAAAGACATAAGCCGCTTTATTAACTGGACCACCCATATCAACAGCCATCATTCCACCAAGAACGAGACCAAGAAGGACAGCTGAACCTCCTCCAAGACCGCCTAGGAAGGCATTCATAGCGGTGTTGATTTTTGCCATTGGGATGTTAACAGCTAACATGACAAATCCAGTCAAAATTGTTCCAAAAAGTGGCAAGAGAAGAATCGATTTAGCACCTTCAAGTGAACGTGGAACTTTAACGTATTTCTTAATAGCAAGAATCAAGGCACCTGCGATAAATCCACCAACAAGTGCACCTAGGAAACCAGATGAGACACCTGCAAGAGTTGAAGTTGCTTCACCACCTGCGGCATAAGGAATTTTACCAAAGGCAAAACCTTCTTTGGCAATAGCACCAGCCACGAAACCAGCTACCAAACCTGGTTTTTCAGCGATAGAGTAGGCTACGTATCCTGCAAAAACTGGAAGCATCAAACCAAAGGCAGCTCCACCAATTTTCATGAACATAGAAGCTAGTTCATGGTAGGATCCGAGATTGCCAAGACTATCCTGTGGCACACCAAAAGCACCGTCGATCAAGAAGGCAAGGGCAATCATGATACCACCACCGATAACGAATGGCAACATTTGAGATACACCACTCATCAAATGTTTGTAGAAGGTAGCACCAAGGCCTTGTTTTTCATTAGATGCTGTTGCAGTTTTTGCTCCGTTAGCAGCATGGTAAACTTCAGCATCCCCAGAAAGGGCCAAGTTGATCAATTCTTCTGTCTTACGGATACCGTCTGCAACTGGACGATTAACCAATGGTTTGCCATCGAAACGATCCATCTCAACAGCCTTGTCAGCAGCGATGATAACAGCTTTAGCCTTGCGGATGTCCTCTGCAGTTAGTTGATTTCCAACGCCGCTAGCACCATTGGTTTCAACCTTGATCCCAACACCCATTTCAGCAGCTACTTTTTGAAGGGCTTCTTGAGCCATGTAAGTGTGAGCGATACCTGTCGTACAAGCTGTAACAGCTACGATAAAGTCGCCAGATTCATTGGCAGGTGCTTGAACAGGCTCCTCAGCTTTTTCTGAAGCTTGGTCAAAAAGTTCGATAACTTGATCTGCAGATGTTACTTGACGAAGTTTGTCAGCGAAACCATCTTTCATCAAGTATTGAGACAATTCTGCCAAGGCTGCTAAGTGAGTATCATTGGCACCTTCTGGAGCTGCAATCATGAAGAAGAGGTATGTTGGTTGCCCATCCAAGCTCTCATAGTCAACACCCTTGTTTGACTTAGCAAAGAGAACCGTTGCTTCTTTGACAGCAGAATTTTTGCTGTGAGGCATAGCAATTCCGTCACCCAAACCAGTGGAAGTGAGAGCTTCACGCGCTAAGATTCCTTCTTTAAAGGTTTCAAAATCCGTCACATAACCGTGATCTACCAAGCTATGAATCATCTCTTCAATAGCTGCTGTTTTTTCAGTTGCCTGCAAATCCAGCAACATGACATCTTTTCTCAATAGGTCTTGAATTTTCATCGTTTTTCTACCTCAACTTTTTCATAAGTTTCTTTTATAAATGCTGCAGTTGCCAAGTCATCAGAGAAAGTAGTTGCTGTCCCACAAGCCACTCCCCATTTGAAGGCCTCTACTGCGTCTTTTGATTTGACAAATTCACCGGTAAATCCAGCAACCATAGAGTCACCAGCACCAACTGAATTTTTGACTGTTCCCTTGATAGGTTTTGCGAAGTAAGCTCCTTCAGATGTGACAAGGAGGGCACCGTCCCCAGCCATGGAGATGATAACGTTTTGAGCACCTTTAGCTAACAATTCTCGAGCATATTTCTCGATTTCATCTAAACTTTCAAGTTTCACTCCAAAGATAGCTCCAAGCTCGTGATTGTTTGGTTTAACCAAAAGTGGCTGGTAGTCTAAACTATCAATCAAGGTCTGTCCTTCAAAGTCACAAACAACTTGCGCACCAGTCTGGCGTGTCAAGGCAATCAAATCCTTATAGATAACATTGCCTAGGTTCTTAGCACTCGAACCTGCAAACACGACCGTATCATCTGCTGTCAGACTAGACAAAATAGCTTTCAATTCTTCTAGCTGAGCTGCTTCCACATTTGGACCTGTTCCATTGATTTCTGTTTCTTGGTCTGCTTTAATCTTGACATTGATACGAGTATCTTCTGCTACTTGGACAAAACGCGTCTCAATTTCCTCTTCTGCCAAAGTATCTGTGATAAATTTACCAGTAAATCCTCCAATAAATCCAGTCGCAGTATTTGGAATACCCAAGCGTTTCAAGACACGACTTACATTGATTCCTTTCCCACCAGCAAACTTATCATCACTGTCCATACGATTGACACTGCCGACTTGAACTTGGTCCAAGCGCACGATATAGTCAATGGATGGATTGAGTGTGACTGTATAAATCATACTTCTATTACCTCCGTTTTCTTCTTAATAGCCTGCAAGAGCTCATGCCCTTGACTTGTAATAACAATAGCGCGTTTGAGAGGTGCTACCTTGGCAAAGCAAGTTTGACCAATCTTTGACGAATCCACCAAGACATAGGTTTGTTTGGCATTCTCTAAAATAGCACGCTTAACGGCTCCCTCCTCCATATCAGGAGTCGTATAATAACCATCGTCCACACCATTCATCCCGATAAAGGCACGGTCAAAGTGCAATTGGTTAATTTGATTAAGAGCAACTCCACCGATACATGCATCTGTTGCCATCTTGACACTCCCTCCAACCATGACAGTTGGAATCTGTTTTTCAACCAACTGAACCGCATGATGAATGGAGTTGGTCACAACTGTGATATTCTTATTAACCAATTCCTTGATTAAAAAAGCAGTTGTCGTTCCAGCATCGATAAAGATAACATCTTGTTCCCTGATAAGAGAGGTAGCTTTCTGAGCCAGTATCTTCTTCTCTTGAATGTTTTTGACAGATTTTTCTTGGATGGTTTCTTCTTCCTGCAAGGAGTGGGGCAATTCTGCTCCACCATGCACACGGCGAAGCTTGTTTTCTGCCTCCAACTCATCCAAATCTCTTCGTACCGTTGATTCTGATGTTTCTAATAGACTAACCAATTTTTCTAGGGAAACTACATGATGTTGATTTAACTCCTCTAAAATCAGTTGCTTTCGCTCAGTTTTTAACACCAAATCACCTCCTGTTATCGTTTACACTATTCATTCTAACACATTTTCTATCAAAGTCAAGCATTTTTTGTCATTTTCTGTCGAATTCTATCATTTTTCTTATTTCCAAAATTTTTATTGCAAGATAAGTGGCTTTATGGTAGACTATTTGAGTAAGTATTGGAAGATTACTCAAGAGGCTTAAGAGGCCGTGTTGGAAACGCGGTAGGCGTGTAACAGCGTGCGTGGGTTCGAATCCCATGTCTTCCGTAGAAAAAAGAAAAACTGCACCTCAAGGCAGTTTTTTTATCGTTCTAAGAACAATATCTAGAAATGAAAGGCTGAGTTACTCTAACTATCACATCACATTTTTCTGTATCCTTCCCTATCCTAATTCATAAAAAAACAAGTAGTTTATTAAGACTACTTGTTTTTCTTTTAAATCTTAGGATTAGATATTGCTTTTATCTTTTTTATCTGAAGATTTGTCTGTTGATTTATCAGTGGATTTATCTGAAGACTTGTCTGTTGATTTATCATTAGACTTAGTTGAGTTTTTACGGACAATTTTATCATAACCTTCTGTATCATCAAGCAACTCTGTCGCCAAAGTACGGTAATCTTCTTGAGAAATCAGCCAGTTTCCATCCTTATCCTTAGTTAATTTGATTTCAGTATCAAAATCACCAGTAGTGAAAGGTGTATGAGCTAAGTTAGGGTCAACGTCACTGTAGGTTGAGAAATCTTTCTTGAATAGATGCTCAAAAATCCAGTAAGAAACCAATGTTTGGTAACGCTTGATGTCAACGTTTGAACCAGCTTGATTGTATTTACCTAGGTTATCAACACCTCCAATAAGAGTAGTGAGAACTTCCCTTGTAGATGAAGCCAATCCTTTAGAGTGTAACTTCTTAGAGTTGAAAGTAACAGTCGCTGTATTTCCTGATTCATCAACCTTCACGTCTTTAACAGTGTAAGAACCGATATCTTGATATAATCTACGTCTCATCTTCAAGAAACCTGAAATGGTTTCTTCTGGAGTTTCTACAGGGAAATCTTTGTGCCATTGTACTGAATAGGTAGATGCAGGTGAAAGCCCTTCTTCTTTGATTTTTTCACTTGTTTGTACAGCAAATACTGCCTCAGTCCATTTTTCATAAGTGTCGCCATAAATCTTCTTAAATCGAGCAGAGTCGCTAGTAAGAACTGAGTCTAAGAGAATCTCAGCATCTTTTGTAACTTTTTCTTTAACTTCTGCAGCTTCATCTTTCTTCTCAACTTGTTCCGTATTCTCCTTGTTATCAGAAGAAGCTTCAGATGACTGATTAGAAAATACAGAACATGCACCCAAGACAACTGTTGAAAGTGCTAAGATACTTAGTAACTTGATCTTTTTCATGTTTCACCTCTTTATGAAAATTTACTCTTGGAGACTACCTCCAAGGATAGTTGTTTAGAAAAACACTGGGTTTATCTAACGGAGAATGGGGGATTCGAACCCCCGCGCCAGTTACCCGACCTAACGATTTAGCAAACCGTCCTCTTCAGCCTCTTGAGTAATTCTCCACTAACACACTAGAATAAATAGGATACAACGAAGGATACGACAAAGGATATAATTTGGAAAAAATCTACTGTATACCTGTTCATAATGGAGCCGGTGGGAGTCGAACCCACGTCCAAACACCTGCCAACATATTTGTCTACAACCATAGGTTATGTATTGTTTTAACAGTCCCTCGACACATAACTCAAGCCTAGAAACTGCGAGTCTATTAATCTCTTATCAAACCACTAGACAAGGCTTGATCGTATCTCGCTAATCATAAGACCTGTCATTGAACACGAGCAATCCAAATCAGGTCACGCCTGCTGGTTTTTAGGCAGCTAGAGCGTAAGAAGTGTTATTTTTTGCAGTTATATTTAACTGAGCGTTTACGTCGCTACACGGGTTGCAAAATATGCCTCATAATGCCTGTCGAATCCGTAACGACCCCAAGATGTTAGAACTATTATAACCTATCTTCAAAAAAAATGCAAAATCAAGCCGTTTCTTTAGAAAAGAACCTCTTTTAATGCTTCTGATAAGGTTTGATAACCCGCTACACTTAGATGGAGACCATCCGTTGTATAGGCTGATTGAAGTTGTCCTTCTGAATCTGTCAAACTATCATAAATCGACACAAAATCTACCTGCATATAGGCGGATGCTAGAGCCTCATAGGCTTGATTCCATTCTCTGATCTTTTCATTGGTTCGGATATAAACTGTCTGCTTGTATTTCTCTCCCTCATTGACTGGCAAAATGGAAAGGAGCTTTATTTGTGACAGCGGATATTCTCGGGCAATCGATTGGATTACACGCTCAAGATTATCCAAAGCATCATTCATGGGAATATCTTTTCCAATATCATTTGTCCCAATTAAGAGAACAATTTGATCGACAGCATCACCATAAAGATGGGCATCAAGATTGTCTAGTAGAAGCCCCGTCTGGTAACCTCGGATGCCTCGATTAACAATCGTCTTGGCAGCTCCCAACAACTCTTGAAGAGGGTAATATTCCACTATCGAATCACCAATAAAGATGATATCTGGCTCTAGAACAGATACTTGATTCAATTCACGATACTTGGTTTGAATTTTTTTCTGCTCCTTTAAGAGCCAATTCTCTAATAACTGTACTGCCACCTTATCCCTCTTTCTCTAACCAATTTTCTAGTACTTGATAAACGCCCGCCTGGCTGTTAGCTGGTGCTAGGGCAGTCGCAACGGCCTTGACCTCATCAGCTGCATTTTCCATCGCATAGGCAATTCCAGCCAGCTCTAACATTTCGACATCATTTTCACTATCACCAAAAGCCATGATTTGTTCCGATTGCAAATTCCAGCGCTTGAGTAATTCTTCCAATCCCCAGGCCTTGTGAACACCAGCCTGTAGGATATCGATACAACCATAACCGCTGGAAACAGCTCTTACGCGTCCATTAAATAAGTCATTGATTTCCTGCAAAACAGAACTAGAGCGTTCTTCACCAACGACCATGCTCATCTTTAGTACTCCACCGAAGAGGTCAGCTTGCAAGTCTTCCACAAAATTCATTCGTTGATAGAATTTTTCAATCATCTCTGGTGTCATAAATTTTTCTAGGTCTGTAAAAACAGTCCCTTTCTTGACAAAACCGCCCTTCATACCTGTTACGACAAACTGATCTCGGCACTCTCTCCCTTTAAAATGAACTAAAGCCTTGTCAACCATAGCATCATCCCAGGTCTGCGCTTGAATCAGTTCATTATTTTCAAAAATACGCGCCCCATTGGCAACGACTAGAACTACTCTACTCGCCAAGTGCTCCAGTAATTGCCTCATTCGATGGACCTCATTTCCCGTCGCAATGACAAAACGGATACCTCGTTCATCTAATTGGTCTAAAATCTTTTCTAAACGTGGCAAATCCAGTTGCCCCCTCGAGTCTAGCAAGGTTCCATCCATGTCTGTTGCAATTAATTTAATCGTCATCATATCTCCTTTAGGGCGAGCGTCTACCACTTCAACCCTACATGTTCATTCATTTCTTTATAGGCCGTGTCAATTCGTTCCTTGGTCGCCTCGTCCAACTTGTCACGATGACTGCCTCCCTCGATGAAGTCCTCTAGGATATAGGTCTGATAGAGGAAAAGCGGATAGCCTTCTGGAGAGTAGGTCCCTTTGGGTGTTCGATTGACCCAAGTTGGATGCGCTTTGGCCGTTTCAATCCTTGTCTTTCCATCTTTTTTCTTAATGGTCACATCCATGAGAACACCGCGCTCCGTCCACTTGGCATTTTCCTCATCTTGCATGGTTTCAATACGCTGGTTTGAGAGGAAATTTCCCATGGAATAGATAATCAGTTTTTTGTCACCATCTTTTTCAACTGTTTCAGCAGGTTCAACGACGTGAGGATGCCCTCCAAAGATAATATCGGCTCCCCAGTCAATCATCTTGTGGTACAGTGTTTTCTGTTCTTCCGTTGGTTCTAGCTGATACTCAATTCCCATCTGAGGCATGATGACAGTAATATCTGCTTCCTTCTCTGCACGCTCGATTTCCGCCTTCATCTTGTCTTCGTTTAAGTCAGACAAGTAGTTATTATAGTCCTCTTGGGAAATGGATTGTTCAATACCATTAAAACCATAGGAATAGGCTAAGAGAGCTACCTTGATACCATTGACTTCCTTGATGACTAGTGGTGCTTGGTCTCGGGATTCATGCGTGTAGACTCCGATGGGTGTCATTCCAGCCTTTTCAATAGCTTGAGCCGTTGAAACCACTCCCTCAATTTGAGAATCCAAAATATGATTATGAGCCAAGTCTAGAACTTGGTAGCCTGCATCCTTGATCGCATCCATGACTTCTCCTGGAGCATTAAAGAGAGGATAACCTGCCAAGTAGTGGTCCTTGTTCACCGTTCCTTCAAAATCACCAATTACCAAATCAGCTTGCTTGAGCCAAGGTTTTACATACTCAAAATTTTCATGGAAATCATAGGTTCCATCTTCTTTAAGAGCTGTTCGGTAGATGGGGATATGGTAGAGAAGATCACCATTTGCCATGATACGTGCCGTCGTTTCACCAGACTGATTTTCCTTGGATTGACTGGAAGTACTTGCAGAATCAAGAGTTTGACTACTAGGACTCGTTCCCTTACTACCTTGTACTGCTCGAACTAATAAGTTCCCCCCCATGGATAATGCAACTGCAAGCAATAACACAATAATAAACTGAGCATTGGTCCAGGATTTATAATTCCGAAAGAAACCAATACTTTTCTCCAACAATCCATCAATAGGTCCATGAGACTGTCTATTTTGTCGCTTTTCCATCTGTATTCTCCCTTGCTTTTACTGCAAGTCTTTTCTTTTATTATACCACAGACAAAAGAGGAATACCGTTTATTATATTATTTTTTAGGAACTTCTGCGACTTTCTTTCTCGCCTATTTTGTGTTATCATGTAGAGGTAATGAAAGGAGAGAAAATGTCTGCAATAGAACGTATTACAAAAGCTGCTCACTTAATTGATATGAACGATATTATCCGAGAGGGGAATCCAACTCTTCGCGCAGTTGCTGAGGAAGTCACTTTCCCACTGTCTGACCAGGAAATCATCCTTGGTGAAAAGATGATGCAATTCCTCAAACATTCCCAAGATCCTGTTATGGCTGAGAAAATGGGGCTCCGCGGTGGTGTTGGATTGGCTGCTCCCCAACTCGATATCTCAAAACGCATTATCGCTGTTTTAGTGCCAAATATTGTGGAAGAAGGTGAAACTCCTCAGGAAACCTACGACTTGCAAGCTATTATGTACAATCCAAAAATCGTCTCTCACTCTGTTCAAGATGCTGCTCTTGGTGAAGGAGAAGGTTGCCTGTCTGTTGACCGAAACGTACCTGGCTATGTAGTCCGCCATGCTCGCGTTACTGTTGACTACTTTGACAAAGATGGCGAAAAACACCGTATCAAGCTCAAAGGATACAACTCTATCGTTGTCCAACATGAAATCGATCACATTAACGGAATCATGTTTTACGATCGTATCAATGAGAAAGATCCATTTGCTGTTAAAGATGGTTTACTGATTCTGGAATAAAGAAAATCCCATTGCAAGACGGGGTTTTGTGTTATAATAGAGGAATGAAAACAAATGATATTGTCTATGGCGTCCATGCCGTTACTGAATCCCTCCTTGCAAACACTGGAAACAAACTCTACCTCCAAGAAGATCTAAGGGGAAAGAATGTTGAGAAAGTCAAGGAACTGGCTACAGAAAAGAAGGTATCCATTTCTTGGACTTCAAAAAAATCCCTGTCTGAGATGACCGAAGGCGCTGTTCACCAAGGTTTTGTTCTTCGAGTGTCCGAATTTGCCTATAGCGAGCTGGATCACATCCTTGCAAAAACACGCCAAGAAGAAAATCCTTTGCTATTGATTCTGGACGGGTTAACTGACCCCCATAATCTAGGTTCTATCTTGCGAACAGCCGATGCAACCAATGTTTCAGGTGTCATCATTCCCAAACACCGTGCTGTCGGAGTGACTCCTGTCGTTGCCAAAACGGCCACAGGTGCTATTGAGCATGTACCGATTGCGCGAGTTACCAACCTCAGCCAAACCCTAGACAAACTCAAGGCTGAAGGCTTCTGGACCTTTGGAACGGATATGAACGGTACCCCTTGCCACAAGTGGAATACAAAAGGGAAAATCGCCCTCATCATCGGAAATGAAGGAAAAGGCATCTCTAGCAATATCAAAAAACAGGTCGATGAAATGATAACCATTCCGATGAATGGTCATGTTCAAAGCCTCAATGCCAGTGTTGCTGCAGCCATTCTCATGTACGAAGTTTTCCGAAACCGACTATAAAAAAAGTTTCCAATCACTTGATTGGAAACTTTTTTCTTAACTATGTTCTGTAATAAATTTGTAAGCTTCTTGACCTGCGATAGCCCCATCTCCAACTGCTGTTGTCACTTGGCGAAGATCTTTTTGGCGAACATCCCCAACTGCAAAGATACCGTCAACGGCAGTTTTCATGTGATTATCTGTCACAATCCAGCCTGCCTGGTCTTGAATATTCAATTCTTTAACAAAATCGCTAACAGGATCCAAACCGACATAGATAAAGACACCTCCGAAGGCTTGCTCTGTTACTTGACCTGTTTTCACATTTTCAAATACGACAGATTCTACTCGGTTTTCACCTTTGATTTCCTTGACTACAGAATCCCAGATAAAGTTGACTTTCTCATTAGCAAAAGCACGGTCTTGCAAAACTTTTTGGGCACGAAGTTCATCTCGACGGTGAACAATAGTGACAGTCTTGGCAAAGCGAGTCAAGAAGAGGGCTTCTTCTACTGCTGAATCTCCACCACCGACTACGAGCAAGTCTTGGTCACGGAAGAAAGCTCCATCACAGACTGCACAGTAAGAAACACCACGACTGTTCAGTTCTTCTTCTCCGGGAACCCCTAAGAGACGGTGTTTTGACCCAGTTGCCACGATGACAGTACGGGTTTCGTAAACTTGATCATCAGTGATTACCTTCTTATAGTCACCCTTGTCTTCAATATTTTCAACATAGCCATAAAGATGCTCAACTCCAAGGTTTTTAAGTGGTTCAAACATCTTTTCAGCCAATTCAGGTCCACTGATGTTGGCATAACCTGGATAGTTTTCAATGTCAGATGTGTTGTTCATTTGCCCGCCTGGCAGACCACCTTCAATCAAAGCCACTTTCAGATTGCTGCGAGCAGCATATAAGGCAGCGGTCATTCCCGCAGGTCCAGCACCGATAATAATCGTATCATACATTTCGATTCCTTCTTTCTTGTTGTAACTATCTTTATTCTAACTCATTCTTGCTAGTCACGCAAGGATTATGCCTTGAAAACCAAGAGCAAACTCATGACGGCAAAGGATAACACCGGAACGACCAAAACTCCAATCATAATCATATCATAGAGATGAGCTTGGCGAGCCTTGGCTGTCTTGTCCACACCAGACATGGCTCTCAATCCAATCCAAATCCCCAGAAAAATCACGACAAGGATGGTCGTTAAGATCAAACTCTCGAAATACAAAGAAAATAAATGCAGTAGCATGATCTCTCTCGTTTCTATCTTTTTTAAAGAGTAAACTCAGCTAGTCCAACTAACTGAGTTTTCCTTTTTTCTATTATATCAAATATAAGTCCGTTTGTAACTAGCGAAGAATTCTTTTGTTCGTTCTTCTTTCGGATGATTGATGATTTCATCCGGTGTACCAGACTCGATGATTTTTCCTTTATCTAGGAATAAAACCTTGTCTGCCACTTGGGCTACAAAAGACATATCGTGACTGACCAAAATCATGGTCTGACCTGACTTGGCAGCGTCTGCAATAGACTTTTCTACCTCACCGACCAACTCTGGGTCGAGGGCTGAAGTGGGTTCGTCCAAGAGCAAAACATCTGGTTTCATAGCAAGCGCACGCGCAAGGGCAACTCGTTGCTTTTGTCCACCTGATAAATGGCGAGGATAATGGTTTTCACGGTCAGAAAGATCAACCTTGGCCAACTCTTCCTTAGCGATTTTTGTTGCTTCCTCGTCCGATAATTTTTTAACGACAATCAATCCTTCCTTGACATTGTCAAGAGCAGTTCGGCGTTCAAACAAATTAAACTGTTGGAAAACCATGGACAACTTACGACGAAGGGTTAGGATTTCTTCTTGGCTAATCTGAGAAAAATCAACTTTAAAATTGTCAATCTGAATCGTTCCACTATCTGGAGTTTCAAGGTAGTTCAAACTACGAAGAAAGGTTGATTTCCCAGCTCCAGATGAACCAATCAAAGCAACTACCTCCCCTTTTTGGATATCCAAGTTCAGATGGTTCAAGACTGTCTGTCCTGAAAAGGATTTGCTTAAATTCGAAATCTTAATCATTAACGAAGGTCTCCTTTCACATCTGTAGACACTGTATCCGGCGCTGAGATAGCCATTTTTCTCTCGATGAAACGGCCGAGGCTTTCAATTCCGATATTGACCACCCAATAAACAAGGGCAACAGAGATAAAGCGCTCAAAATAGCGATAATCAGCTCCACCCAAAATCTGAGCTTGGGCAAAGACCTCCACAACACCTGCACTAAAGGCTAGAGAAGTTCCCTTGGTCAAACCGATAAGGGAGTTAATCAAAGTCGGCGTCGCTACCACCGCCGCATTTGGAATAATCACACGACGATATACTTGTGCTCGCGTCATACCCAGACTACGCGCCGCCTCAATTTCACCTGGATTAACAGAAAGGATGGCTGCACGAATCGTTTCACTTGCATAAGCCGCCTCATTAAAAGCAAAGGCCACAATCGCAAAAAGTGCCGCTGGAATCGCATTGATATTGAAACCAGTGCCCCATTGCTGATTAATAGCTTTCAGCGCTAAAGGAATTCCGTAGTAGGTCAACATAAGTTGAACTAGGATTGGAGTACCTTTTAAGAAGCTGACGAAAAAGGCCTGCAAGGGATATAAAATCTTAACACGATTGATCTTAACAATGGCAAAAATCAGGGCAAGCAGCAAACCAAAGAGTGCACCTCCAAGCGTCAACATCAAGGTTGTAGGCAGTTGTTGGACAATCCTTGGAATTCCATCAAAGACCGAACGCAAACTAAAGAGCTTACCATCCGGAATGAGTTGCATCAAACTTTGGTACCAATCTGATGCTAAAAATGTTGTAACAGTCATAAAAACATCCTCTCCTGATAATGATTCATTCTATCATACTTCTGCTCGCAAGCAAATTATTTGCTACGGGCTGCTCAGACTTTGTCTATCTTCTAGTTTATCACACTTTAAAACAGGAAGGCTATATATTTTACCTATCAAGGAGATAAATAAAAACTATCTCAAACCTAAGTCCTCATAGGTTTTTCTATAGCCGATTTGTTTAACAGCACCATTCTCCACCAAAATTGGACGTTTCAATAACATACCATCACTCGCTAGAAGCTTGGCTGCTTCTTGTTTTGACAAACTTCCGACCTTATCTTTTAGGCCCAGTTCGCGGTATTTGATCCCGCTAGTATTGAAAAATTGTTTCACTTCAAAACCGGAAGTTTCCAACCAGTCCAAAATCACGTCTTCACTTGGTGTTTCTTCTACGATGTGGACAGCTTGGTATTCCAGTCCAAGTTGTTCTAATTCATTTTTTGCTTTCTTACAAGTTGAACATTTTGGGTATTCGATAAATTCTAACATCTTCTTTTCTTTCTATTTTTTATTTTCTTGAAATGCTGCACCTTCATGTTGCAAGAGCCAGGCTTTCTTTTCGACTCCAGATGCATAGCCTGTCAGACGCTTGCCTGACCCTAGCACACGATGACAGGGTACGAGGATGGACCAAGGATTACGCCCCACTGCTCCACCAATCGCTTGGGCAGAAGCCACTTGCAAGTCTTGAGCTATTTGTCCATAAGTTACTGTTTGACCATAAGGAATGGGCTGTAAGTAAGCCCAGACCCGCTTTTCAAAATCCGTTCCAATGGGAGCCAGAGGTAAGTCAGATAGATCCTGAACGCTGCCTTCGAAATAGGTATCTAAATAGGAAATAACTTGCTCTAATACAGGATGGCTAGCAACTTCTTCTATCGTTTCATCCCCTAGTCCCCTCTCAAAATGAGTTTGGTCCTGTACCTAAATTCCATACAGATATTGCTCGTCAGCAACTAAGGATAAGGTTCCAATTGGCGACGGGTAGAGCATTTTTGCGTACTTATTCTGCTTCATTTTTTTAATTTCTGATAGGCCAAACGTTCCCCATCAACTGGAACCTTACCAACCTGTTGGAAGCCTAGCTTTTCAAAGATATGCTGCATAGCCTTGTTTTCTGCATGCGTATCTGAACGAAAATCTAGATAATCAAAACCTTCAATCAAGCCTTCTAGGGAAGTCTGAGCAACACCTTGTCCTTGGACATCTGCTGCCACAGCGATACGGTGAAAGACCAGATATTCTGATTCTCCCCCCTGCCAACTCCCTTCATAAATGGCTTCATAGTATTTCTCTGGACTCTTGGTCACAGCAGCATAGGCTAACAGTTCTCCCTCTCCCAATGCCACATAAGCTTGACCAGAGATGATATCATCAATAATGATATCTGCATTTGGATAGCCATTTTCCCACTGGTCGCTACCAGACTCAGCTAAGCACTTTTTAGCATCCTCCATCACCTGCATAATCGCATCTACTTCGTTTGGAAAAGCTAAACGAATCTCCATCTTTTCCCCTCATTTCTAACTAGTTTCTCTCATCATAGCATAATTTAAAGCTTTCTACAAGCAGTTGAAACTTGACTTTTGTTTTTTATTATTTTATAATCTAGTTATCAAAACTAGATAAAAAGGAGTTGGAAATGAATTCTAACTTTTCCTACCCAAAATGGGAAGACATTCCAAATATTGACCTCTATCTGGATCAGGTTTTGCTTTATGTCAATCAAGTCTGTGCCCCTATCTCTCCAGATAAAGACAAGGGACTAACAGCATCCATGGTCAATAATTATGTCAAACATGGTTACCTGACAAAGCCAGACAAGAAAAAATACCAACGCAAACAGATTGCCCGTTTAATTGCCATCACCACTCTCAAGTCTGTCTTTTCAATCCAAGAAATCGCTCAGACACTTAATACTCTACAAACTCAAGCGAGCTCAGACCAGCTCTACGATACTTTTGTGGACTACATGAACCATGGGATTGATCCAGAAAATACTATTATCCAAACCAGCTGTCAAACGGTTAAACTCTATCATCAAACTCTAGACTTAATCCTTATCAAAGAAGAGGAGGAAATCCAATGAATACCAGTCTAAAACTCAGTAAAAAACTCAGTTTTGGAGAGGAAATTGCTAATAGTGTGACCCATGCTGTGGGTGCCGTTATCATGCTCATCTTGCTCCCTATTTCATCCACCTATAGTTATGAAGCACATGGATTTTTATCATCTTTTGGTGTTTCAATCTTTGTTATCAGTCTCTTTCTCATGTTCCTCTCGTCAACCATTTACCACTCTATGGCCTATGGTTCGACCCACAAATACGTCTTGCGAATCATCGATCATTCTATGATTTATGTGGCTATCGCAGGCTCTTATACGCCGGTCGTATTGACTTTGATGAATAACTGGTTTGGCTATCTGATCATTGCCATTCAGTGGGGAACGACCATCTTTGGCATCCTCTATAAAATCTTTGCTAAAAAGGTCAATGAGAAATTCAGCCTTGCCCTTTACCTGATCATGGGCTGGTTGGTTCTGGCTATCATTCCTGCCATTATCAGTCAAACAACACCAATTTTCTGGAGTCTCATGGTAACTGGCGGACTCTGTTATACAGTTGGAGCTGGATTTTACGCTAAGAAAAAACCTTATTTCCACATGATTTGGCATCTCTTTATCCTAGCTGCGTCTGCACTTCAATATATTGCCATTGTTTATTACATGTAAAAAAGTTGAGAATCTTTTCTCAACTTTTTTCTTTACACATATTGATAAAATACTGGTGCAAGCGAGCATCATCTGTCAATTCTGGATGAAAAGAGGTTACCAGCATATTCTGTTCTTGCGCAGCAACGATTTGATTATCAACTGTTGCTAAAACTTCTACACCCTCTCCAACACTGCTGATAATCGGTCCACGGATAAAGGTCATGGGAATCTGACCAACTCCCTTACAATCTGCTTCTGTATAAAAACTTCCTAGTTGACGTCCATAAGCATTGCGCTCAACCACTATATCCATGGTTCCAAGATGACTTTCTTCCTGAGAAGTGATTTCCTTAGCCATCAAAATCAAGCCCGCACAGGTCCCAAAAACGGGTAATCCAGATAAAATGGCTTCTCGGATGGGAATCAACATCTGCTGGTCACGCAAGAGCTTGCCCATTGTTGTAGACTCACCGCCAGGTAATATCAAACCGGACAAGTCACTCTGATGGTGTTGAAAATCCTCTGAATTTCTGATTTGGACACTAGCGACTCCTAGTTTATCTAGCACTTTTGCATGTTCTTCAAAGGCTCCCTGCAAGGCTAATATTCCGATTTTCATCTATTTTCCTCGCTCTGCCATGAGAATTTGAATTTCATTCTCATTGATACCAACCATGGCTTCCCCTAGATCTTCAGAGATTTGAGCCAGAATTTGAGGATTTTTGTAGTTGGTTACAGCCTTAACAATAGCACTTGCTCGTTTAACTGGGTCGCCTGACTTGAAAATACCTGAACCGACAAAGACGCCCTCTGCCCCCAATTGCATCATCAGCGCAGCATCTGCTGGAGTTGCCACACCTCCAGCCGCAAAGTTAACAACTGGTAATTTTCCATGTTCATGGACGTATTGGACCAATTCTACAGGGACTTGCAAGTCCTTGGCAGCCACATAAAGTTCATCTTCGCGTAGATTTTGAATGCGGCGAATTTCCTGATTCATCATACGCATATGGCGAACAGCTTGAACGATGTCTCCTGTACCGGGTTCTCCTTTTGTCCGAATCATGGAAGCACCCTCAGCGATACGACGCAAGGCTTCACCCAAATCCTTAGCTCCACAGACAAAAGGAACTTGGAATTCTTTCTTGTCCACATGGAAACGATCGTCTGCTGGAGACAGCACTTCACTCTCATCGATATAGTCAATCTCAATAGCCTCTAAAATCTGAGCTTCAACAAAATGCCCGATTCTGACCTTGGCCATCACTGGAATGCTCACCACTTCTTGGATTTCCTTAATCATCTTTGGATCGCTCATACGGGAAACTCCACCAGCTGCACGAATATCAGCTGGAATCCGCTCCAAGGCCATAACAGCAGCCACACCAGCAGCCTCTGCGATACGGGCCTGTTCAGGGTTCTGAACGTCCATGATAACCCCACCTTTGAGCATCTGCGCCAAGTTTTTATTTAGTTCATAACGATTTTCAGTCATTTCTTCTCCCTCATCACTTGTATTAGTAGCTACCATTTCATTTTAAGTCAGATTAGAATGAAGTACAAGATAAAAAAAGGATAATTGTATGGGTACAGATTGATACTCAATGAAAAACAAAGAGCAAACTAGGAAGCTAGCCGCAGGCTGTACTTGAGTACGGTAAGGCGAAGCTGACGTGGTTTGAATTTGATTTTCGAAGAGTATAACTAAAAAACTATCTGACCTTAACTTAAGGCCAGATAGCTCATCAATTTTTATTTTTCAGCTGTAAGTGCAGCCATTGTAATGTAATTGTATGGTTTGTTAAAGTGTGGCAAGAAGAATAGGTCTGTCAATGCCAATTTATCAATGGTTACATGCTCTTGGATAGCAAGTGAGAACATGTGGATTCCCATACTGATAGCAGCATCATGTGACACCATTTGTGCACCAAGGATTTCGCGGCTGTCTTTGTCAAAGACAATCTTGATGGCAACTTCGTGGTTGTCATGTTTGATAAATTCTGGTTTTTGAAGATCGTTAAAGCCTGTTTCAGTTGCATTATAGCCTGCAGCTTTGGCTTTTTCAAGAGTCAAACCAGTCGAAACCATGTGAAGACCGTAGATAGAGATACCGTTTGATCCTTGAACTCCGATTCCTTCCAATTCATGACCACAAGCGTTATAAGCACCAACGATACCAGTACGTACAGCGTTAGAAGCAAGAGCGATGTAGCTTGTATCTTTACGTGCATTGTCATAAACAGTTGCACAGTCACCAACAGCGTATACACCTGGGATAGATGTTTCTTGTTTCTTATCTACAAGGAAGGCACCGTTACGAAAGAGTTCAATCTTACCATCAGCAAGAGCTGTGTTTGGACGGAAACCAACAGCAAGAACCACCATATCTACATCAAAGGTTTCTTTGTCTGTTACCAAGCGTTCAACTTTTCCATCACCTTGGATGGCTTTAACTGTTTGACCAAGAGCCAAGCGGATGTTGTGGTCTTCCAAGTTCTTCGCCATCATTTGAGTGAAGTCTTTGTCATAGTAGCCGTTCAAGACTGTGTCTACGATATCGACAAGCACCACTTCTTTTCCAAGACGCTCAAAGGCTTCGGCAAGTTCTACACCGATGTAACCACCACCAACAACGGCAATGCGCTCAAGGTGTTTGCTCTTGTCTTCAAGTTTTTCAATAACTTCTTCAGCGTTTTGGTACAATTTAACAAATTGTACATTTTCAAGAGTCGCTTTGAATTCGCGGTTGCCCTTAACGATTTCAACACCTTCGATTGGAGGCAAGATTGGAGTTGAACCAGTTGCAAAGATCAATTTATCATAAGACTCTTTGTGTTCTTTACCTTCAACTTCTGCAGTCACAACTTTGTTATCGTAGTCAATTGAAAGAACTGGTGAGTTCATGTAAATTTTAGCACCTTTTGCTTCCAATTTTTCTTTATCAGAGTAGAAGAGACCTTCTGGGCCATCAATTTGTTCCCCGATCCAAAGCGCCATTCCACAACCAAGGAATGAAATATTTGAGTTTTGGTCAAATGCTACGATTTCGTTCTCATGTCCGAAGTTGTCCAACATCGTATTAATACAAGCTGTACCAGCGTGGTTAGCACCAACTACAACGATTTTACTCATAGAAAAATTCCTACCTTTAATTTTAGATTTACCTTTCTAGTATATCATTTATTGTTAGCGTTTACAAGGAATTTGCTCAGAATTCTCTTTTTTTTTCAGAAAAAAATACACTTAACATTGATAAATCCAATTTTTCTATCGCTTTCATATTAGTTTTGAGCATATTTCTTGACTTTTTGTCAAAATTCATTTGTGAAAACGCTGACTTTATGATATGCTAGATACATGGAAAGAAAATGTAAGGGGTTTAATTTTTCTTTAACGACCTTATATTGAATGATTTCCTATAAAGAGAAAGGAGCTGGTAGCTTGCCTCTTCATTCACGTTCTGAACGGCTAATGGGAACAACTATCTCGATTTCATTAGTAGATGAACAGGCTGATTTCCTACTTCAAGGAGCCTTTGATTTGCTCAAGGAACTCGAATACCGCTTTAACGCCAACAGTCAAGAATCCGAACTGATGGAAATCAACTACCAGGCTGGAATCGCACCTGTTAAGGTTCATCCTGACCTGTTTGAACTGATTGCTCTTGGACTGGAGCATAGCCTAGCTCCGTCTAGCCATCTAAATATCAGTATTGGTCCCTTGATTCAAACCTGGCGAATCGGATTTGCAGATGCACGGCTTCCAGACTCTAAAGAAATCGAAGCTGTCTTGCCTCTAGTTGACCCGCATTTTATCAAGTTGGATCTGACTAGCTCTACTGTCTTTTTAGAGAAGAAAGGAATGAAGCTTGATTTAGGTTGTTTAGCCAAGGGCTATAGTGCAGATAAGGTTGCCCAGTATTTAAAAGCACACGGTGTTACCTCTGCCTTGATTAATCTCGGAGGAAATATCCTCACCATCGGGAATAACCAAGCCAAAGAAGGGAATGCCTGGCAGATTGGGATTCAAGATCCGCGAAATCCTCGTGGCAATCATCTCCTAACTATCCCTGCTTCTAACAAATCTGTTGTCACTTCAGGTATCTACGAACGCCACCTGACAGTAGATGGAAAAGACTATCACCATATCTTTGATAGTGAGACAGGATTCCCTGTCGAAACCGATCTCGCTAGCCTAACGATTGTCTCTGATAAATCCGTTGATGGTGAGATATGGACAACTCGCCTTTTCGGAGAACGAAGCGCTTCTATCCTCTGGCAAGTCGAAAGTATAGATGGTATTGAAGCCATCCTCATCGACAAAGAAGGACGCCTTGCTTGTTCTTCAGGCCTTCAAAATTGTATTATGTAAAAAGAGAAAGGAAATCTCATGCTAAAACTTATTGCCATTGTTGGAACGAACTCTAAACGTTCTACAAATCGCCAATTACTCCAATACATGCAAAAACATTTTGTGGATAAAGCTGAAATTGAAGTTGTTGAAATTAAGGACATCCCTGTTTTCAACAAACCAGCAGATAAGCAACTTCCAGCTGAAATTCTTGAAATTGCTGCTATAATTGAAGCATCTGACGGTGTAATTATCGGTACTCCTGAGTACGACCACTCTATCCCTGCAGTTTTGATGAGTGCTCTTGCTTGGCTATCTTACGGTATTTACCCACTTTTGAACAAACCAATTATGATCACTGGTGCTTCATACGGCACACTTGGTTCATCTCGTGCCCAATTGCAACTTCGTCAAATCTTGAACGCTCCTGAAATCAAGGCAAATGTTCTCCCAGATGAGTTCTTACTCTCACACTCACTTCAAGCATTTAATCCTAGTGGCGACTTAGTTGACCTTGATGTTATCAAAAAATTGGATGCCATCTTTGATGACTTCCGAATCTTTGTGAAAATTACTGAAAAATTGCGAAATGCACAAGAATTGCTTCGCAAAGATGCTGAAGAATTCGACTGGGAAAATTTGTAAGATAGGAGACCGAAATAATGAAATTTGTTGGACTTGTTGGATCAAACTATGATCAATCATATAACCGCAAACTTTTGGAATTTATTCGTCGTAATTTCAAATTTAAATTTGAATTAGAAGTTCTTGAAATCGACGAAGTTCCAATGTTTAACCAAGACGAAAAATGGGACGACAGTTTCCAATTACGCTTCTTGTATAACAAGATCACACGTGCTGATGGTGTCATTATCGCCACACCTGAACACAACCATACTATATCAGCTTCACTCAAATCTGTACTTGAGTGGCTTTCATACGAAGTCCATCCATTTGAAAACAAGCCTGTTATGATAGTTGGTGCATCATACTATGATCAAGGGACATCACGTGCCCAAGTTCACCTTCGTAATATCCTTGAAGCTCCAGGTGTTAATGCCTATACCTTTCCAGGTAACGAATTCCTTCTTGGTAAAGCAAAAGAAGCATTTGATAACGACGGAAACATCACCAACGAAGGGACTATTAAATTTCTTGAAAATTGCTTAGATAACTTTGTGAAATACGTAGGAGTCGTTTCTAAATTGAAAAAACCAAAACCAATCGAACCAGAAGACTTGGATTGTGGAAAACCAATTGCTACAACCATTACTGAAGTTGATCCTGACGATCCAGAATGGGTAGAAAAAGTTGCAGCAATCACTGGCGCTGTTTCTGGTGATACCTATGTCAAATTGGACCACGGTATCCTGACAGTTAACCAAATTGATATGTTCTTGAAAGCTATGCCATTTGAATTGACATACGCTGACGACAACAACCAATTCCTCTACTACAACAACGCTCACCAAGATCCAGACACCATGTTTGCTAAACGTGTACCACCTCAATCAGGTAGCCGTATGTCGACTGTTCATGGTTCTCTTCCACCAGCACGTATGAAGAACGTAGAGTGGGTTATCGGAACACTTCGCAACGGAAACCAAGAATACGTTCGTACGATCGTTCCAGGTTCTCCTGCAGGTGTCATCAACACTCACAACTACCAAGCAATGTACTATCCTGATGGATCATACGCTGGTATCAATGAAATCGTCTTTAACTTCCAACCATGGCTTGACTGGTACCTAAAAGAGACTGGTCAACGTTTGGTAGGTGGTAGCGGACCATTTGCTCCTACAGCTGGAGGTCATGGAGATGCTGATGCTACTTCTGGCGCTTCTGATTCAGGGGATGCTGGAGGCCACGGTGGTGACGCAGACGCTACATCTGGCGCAAGCAACTAAGAAACCAAAAGGAGCCATTTGGCTCCTTCTTTTTTATTGCAAAAGAAAAGGGGAATGTAAATCATCTACAACCCCTTACATTTTATGAGTTAGGATCATCTATACTACGGCCATGCAAACCTTTTTCACGTTGTACTTGACGTAGTTTTTCTGGTGTGACGTCATTGCCTTCCTCGTCCACAATTTTGATTCCTTCAATGTGGTGGCGAACAGAACGACGATAGCCTTCGATGTACTCCTCACGAAGTTTAGCTTGTTCCACTTTTTCAGCAGAAGTTAAGCCTTCTGTTTTTTTCTTTTTGGCAAGCTCGTTGATACGAGCGATTTTTTTCGGATCCATTTCTTCTCCTTTGTGATAAGATACAGTCCGTTTGACTGAGTTTATTTAGTATTAATTTGGTTGAAACGTGCAAGTTTAGCTGCTTTCTTGGTTAATTGCGACAAGATTGCCAAACGATTTTGTCGAACAGTCTGATCTTCAGCCATTACCATGGTATTTTCAAAGAAAGCATCAATAACTGGGCTAAGCACAAAGAGTTGTTCTAATTGCTGGCTTGCAGTTCCTGACAAAACGAGTGATTCTACTGCTTCTGCCAAGGCTTTCTCTTCTTCATTCTCAAAGAGAGCAGGATCAATAGCATCAGTTCCTTCGGCTTTTTCAGCCAAGTTGAAAGCACGTGAGAGGGATTCGACAGATGATTTGAAGTCTTCTTTCTTACTTGCTTCTACAAGAGCACTTGCTGCTTCCAGCATATCCGCCACAACAAAGTTTGAACCTGCGAGAACTGCTTCCTTGATATCTTTTGGAGTAGAACCCATCATCTTATCAACACGAGCCTTGATAAAGTCCATGACCTCTGCTTTATTTTCATAAGTCAAGCTGTCGAATTTCAAAGCATAAAGGCTATCGATCAGCTCATCCATAGCAATGTGCCAACCAAAAGCATCCAAGATACGAACCACACCTTGCGTCGCACGACGAAGGGCATAAGGGTCGTTAGAACCTGATGGAATCAAACCTACTGAGAAGAAACTCAAAATCGTATCCAATTTGTCTGCAATGGCTAGAATGGCTCCTACCTTACTCTCTGGAAGTTCTCCTTCGGCTGATGTAGGCATGTAGTGTTCACGAATAGCAGCCGCAACTGATGGAGTTTCCCCAGCAAGGAGGGCATATTTCTCACCCATAATTCCTTGGAGCTCATCAAACTCACCAACCATACCAGTCAACAAGTCAAACTTGTAAATGGCTGCTACACGAGCAAGGTCAACTGTTTCATCCACTGACAAGCCAGCTTTTTCTGCCAAGAGAATAGCAATCTGACCAGTACGAATCATGTGTTCACGAAGAGAACCAATCTTTTCGTGGAAGGTCACATGGTTCAATTTTTCAACAAGGTCAGAAATAACCAATTTTTGGTCTTCACGCCAGAAGAATTCACCGTCCTCCAAGCGGGCCACCAAGACTTTTTCATTTCCTTTGATGACATTTTCCAAATGCTCTGCGTTTCCGTTACGGACTGAAATGAAGTTTGGCAAGAGTTTACCGTCTTGATCACGAACAACGAAGTAACGTTGGTGTTCCTTCATCGAAGTCACCAAAACTTCTTCTGGAACGTCAAGATATTTGGCATCAAAACTTCCCATGAAGGCAGTTGGGTATTCAACCAAGTTCAAGACTTCATTAAGCAAATCAGCATCAATTTCGATACGTACACCATGCTCAGCTTCGATTGCCTTGATTTGGTCAACAATCATTTGCTCTCGTTCACGAGGATCCGCGATTACAAACTGCTTACGAAGGTCTTCTTCATAGCTCAATGCTGACTGAATCTTGGTTTCTTGTCCCAAGAAACGATGGCCACGACTTACACGACCTCCCTTAATATCAAGAAAATCCAAGTCAAACTCTTCTTCATCTAAAAGAACAGTTAAAGTGTGTACAGGGCGGATGTATTCAAAAGTGTTGTTAGCCCAGTGCATGCTGACAGGGAAAGTCAGTGACTTCAAGACGTCTACTACACCTGGAACAATGGCTTCAACTGGTTGCCCCACTTCTTCCTTGGTAACATAGACATATTCTTCACCTTTGATTTCACGGAATTCAATATCTTCAACTGTCAAGCCTTTTCCACGGACAAATCCTTGAGCTGCTTTGGTGAAGTTTCCATCACTATCCAAGGCGATTTTCTTTGCTGGGCCCTTGAAATCTTCTGTCAAATCAGACTGTTTGTCTGCAAGACCAGTCACACGAACAGCCAAACGACGTGGTGTTGAGAAGGTTTGAATGGCTTCAAAAGACAGGCGGTTTTCCTTGAGGAAGGCTGCCATTTTTTCACCTAGTTGTTTTTCGCTTGGAGTTACTACGTAGGCTGGTAACTCTTCAAGACCGAGTTCTACTAATAAGTTTTTTGTCATGTTTTTTCCTTTACATTTTCTTCAATCTTTTTTGATATGCACCTTAGGTACTGGGGACGTCGCTAACTAACTTTTGTGAGTCTGTAAGGAAATCTTATACCAAATAAACTAAGATTTCCAACAGTCTCATCAAAGTGGATTTAGCTGACTGATTTTTGAACCCAAGGTTTCAAAAATCCCCACATAACAGTACGGCGGTGCATATCCCTCTAGCAAGTCTTCGACTTGCCTTTAACGATTTTAGAGCACAGTATTACTTACTATTCTGCGTCTTCTGCTAGGAGTTTAGCTCGTGTTGCTTCATCCAAAAGTGGGTAACCTAGGCGTTTGCGTTCTGCGACAAAGGTTTTGGCTACGACACGGGCCAGGTTACGGATACGAGCGATATAGCCTGCGCGTTCCGTTACGGAAACGGCACCACGCGCATCAAGCAGATTAAAGGTGTGTGAACATTTGAGAACATAATCATAAGCAGGGTGAACCAAGCCCTCTTCCAAGGCACGACCAGCTTCCTTTTCAAACTTATCAAAGTTTTCCAGCAACATCTCTTGGTCCGAAATTTCAAATGAGTATTTCGAATGCTCGTACTCAGGTTGAATAAAGATTTCTCCGTATTTTACACCATCAGCCCACTCGATATCATAGACAGAGTCCACTTCTTGAATGTAAGAAGCTAAACGTTCCAAACCATAGGTAACTTCCGCAGTCACAGGACCTGTTGCCAATCCACCAACTTGTTGGAAATAAGTGAACTGAGTGATTTCCATACCATCAAGCCACACTTCCCAACCGAGACCAGCTGAACCAGTCGAAGGATTTTCCCAGTTGTCCTCAACGAAGCGGATATCATGTTCCAATGGATTGATTCCCAATTTTTCCAAAGACTCAAGATAAAGTTCCTGGATATTTGATGGAGATGGCTTCATAACCACTTGGAATTGGTGGTGTTGGTAGAGACGGTTAGGGTTTTCTCCGTAACGACCGTCAGCAGGACGACGTGATGGCTCTACATAAGCCGCATTCCATGGCTCAGGCCCAATAGCACGAAGGAAAGTGTAAGGGCTCATTGTCCCCGCACCTTTCTCATTATCATAAGCCTGCATGAGCATACAACCTTGGTCATTCCAAAATTGTTGTAAAGTAAGGATGATTTCCTGGAAAGTCAATTTTTTAGACATTATTTACTCCTTTTTCTATAAAATACTTGCGACACGAGTCTGCCTCGTCGATTATACGAGGCAAGACGAGTTAGTACTGCGTCTAGCTCAGCACTCTAGTGCTGAGCGTGGGGCAATCCGACTGTAAGGAGGTCTCTGCCACTGACGCAGTGAAATGTTAATTTCTTAGACATTGTTTACTCCTTTAATTTATATTATCTTTTTAGCTTTATTCATCAAGCAACCAAGAAAAAGCTGGGTCCTGAAAAATATGACGTTTGGGAACCGTTTGTAAATTCTGATCGCATTCGTCTATTGTACCTAGTTTCAAAGCACAGACTTCTGGTATATTTTCTTGAGCAGTGAAAATTTGACTATGACAGTTCTGACAGTAATAGCGTTGTTTTCCTGGAGATGAACTATAGGTAACCAACTGTTCTTTTCCATGCAATACTAGATTTTTACTGCTAACTTTGGCATTCACTGTATAGGCAGACGCAGTTGCTTTCCGACAGAATGAGCAGTGGCAAAAAACTAATTCCGACAATTCCTCATCTAAAGTGTAGGTCACCGCTTTGCATAAACAAGATCCTTTAAGCATTATGCTCCTTTCTACTTAGGCATTAGACGAAATTCAAAAAGAACCGAATTTCAACACCCAAGCCTTGCGACTAGGGGCGTCTGAAACGCGGTTCCACCCTAATTTATTACTTCATTGTTTTTAAAAATACGACAGAAAGCGCCAGTTTCTTACCTTGTTCTACTTGGCTCCCACTACCCCAAGCTCGCTGAAGAACGCCATAAGACTTTCTTTCCTAGCTAGTATTATAGCAGATTTTCTAGCTAGTGTAAACCAAAAATGAGTCTGAAAACAAAGTTCCAGACTCATTTAATAGTAAAGCTTCAGAAAGTCCTGTTTAAGGATGTCTTTTCGCTTTTGGTTTTTTGCCATGTAGATTTCTCTTGGCTTGTTTCAATGCTGTAATGGCATCTTTGACATCTTCTTGGCTCGCTCCTGGATCTTTAAGGAGTTCCTGTGCTTCTTTAAAGACTAGAAGATAAGCTGCTTTTTCTTTCTTGTCTGCATAGATAAATCTCGCGTTCTTTTCTTGGAAAAGGCGTTCATCTTTGACCAGTTTCTTCAGACTAGAGAAGTCAGTAGCTTTGCCATTTAGTTTGCTTTTAGCTGTTGCTAGGGCAATGAGAGATTGGTCAATTTGATCCTGTTTAACTTTAGGATCCACAGCTAGTAAGGCGATTTCTTGGAAGGCACGATCATAAGCTCGACGTACTTTTTCCTTGACATTAGCATATCGTCCAGTTTTAGTCGTTGCATAGTAAGCTTTCATAGCTTCTTTCAAGGCTGTAACGTTCGAATCTTTTCCATCCAAAGCTTTACCAGCAGCTTCAAGACTAGCGAGAACGCCATCAATCAATTCTTGTTTCAACTTGCTTGACAAGGCTGACTGCGCCACTTGGAAAGCTTGATCATAAGTTTTTCTCTTATCTGCACTACTATTAAAGTAACGAGACGTTTCTACCAGTTCTTTTTGTTGATTTACCGCAGCAATCAAGGCCAACTTAGACACAACAGATAGACGCAAAGCATTATTTCGACCTGGCTGAACGAGCAAGGAAACGAGATCTTCAAGGAGTTCATATCCAGTTGGCAAGGTGACTTGTACAGTATAACGACCTGTAGCAACTTTCTTACCAAAGGCGTATTGACCGTATTTTTCAGCAGGAAGAGTGATACTTGTCCCATCTTCTCCTTTCAGAACCACTGTAGTCGTCTTTGGAACTGCTTGATTGAAGGAAACAGACACAGGTGCATATTCTAGGAGATTTGCTAGGAAGGTAATGGTTTGGAAACTATTTTCTTCCGTCAAGTCAAACTCTTGGGACAAGGCACTGATAAATTTTAATTCTGTTCGGTCATAACTGAAAATTTCTGCTGTATAATGACCAAACTGTAAGAAATGAATCGCTTTTGTCTTGTCAACATCAACATATTGTCCCTTGCTATTTTTGATTCGATAGACATAGAGGGTATCAATATCTTGGTTTGTTTTCGCATCCTTTAAGTCAATTTTCACTCGACCACTATTTTGATCGCGAACAAGTTCAGCAAGTGAGATATAGTCTACATTTCCTGCATAGTCCTCTACAAGATAGTAAATATTAGCCTTGTCAACATCCTTAGGAAGTGTATAACTACCGTCAGCATTGGCCTTGATTAGATGGGTGTTCTCAAGCGCACGCGTTCCAGACTGGTCTTTCCCAGTTAGAACCATGGTCCCTTTCTGGTCAAATGGTGTGAGGTAGAAGACTTTTTCTGAAAGGATACCGCCTTGACCCACATCTTTTGGTTTGCGAGCTACGAATTCTTGGTTCCCATCTTTAAAGCGAATATAACCACTTGTGATGACAGGTTTTTGAGTATCAATTTGAATCTTAAAGGTCGTGTATTGTTCTTTAGCTCCTGGAACGTCTGGTGTATAACTGATAACATAGTCATATAAACCATCTGCAACAGTATTGCCATCAAAATCCTGACCTCTCCAAGCGGTATTATCTAGAATATAACTTTTCAGATTTCTACTGTCTCCATCAAAATAATTCTTACGCAGATCCTTTGCATCGCCCTCCCAAATAGTATGTTCATGCTTGGTATCTGTAGCCGCAAAAACTGTTGCCCGAAGATTTACAAGATTTCTCAAAGCAACCGTTTTGTATTCAACCAGGTCTTTGTTTCCATCATCATTTGGAGAAATGGCAATACGGACATTCCCTTTTTCGTCTAACTGAAGAACATGCTTACCTTCAGCATTTTGTTCGATTCCAAGAACGGTAATTCGGCGTCCTTGGCGTTGACCTTTAGACACTAGAAGGTCATTTTGCAAGGTTGCGAGATAGGTGGCATCATTAGTGTAGTTAACGGCAGGATTTTCTTTGTCTACTTCCGTGTAAAATCCATTTTTCCCTTCTCGAACAAGGTTGTAAATTGGTTTTTCGACAGCGGGGAGATTTTGGAACTCTCCTCGGAAGCCCATAAATGCAAGACTCACAATATCCCCATCATCTGCTGGATCTACAAAGCGAACAAACCCTTCAAGGAAATAGCCATTTGGCATTTGTTTGCTGAGTTCAGCAGCAAATTTTCGAGCATCTACTTTAACAGTGACTGTTTGACTGCTGTGGGCTTTGACCGTCACTTCAGGCCAGACTGTCTCTGTTAATTTTCGAGGTCGAAGGGTAAATTTTCCATCTTGGACCTCGTCTGTATTGGTATTCACTACCATCTTGAGAGTACGGTCAGTATCTGAAATATTGTGTACAGTGACCTTGAAAGTAAATTGATCTCCAACATTTCCTAAAGTCACGCTTGGATAACCATTTTCACCCGTTACATAGAGGTCTGTTGACACTGCAGCAGCTGTATCCACAATACCAGAACCTTGCTGACGAGGAGAGGTATAAGTGCCTGTGTCCTTATTAACATGTGGTTTTGCAGTTGACATGATCAAGACCTTGACAGTCTCTGATACTTGCTCAGGAGTCAATTCTGGATGGTGTTTTTGAAGGTATTCCTTAACCAGAACTGCAACACCCGTAACGTGAGGAGCCGCCATACTGGTTCCGCTGATACTACCGTAGGTATTGTCATTAAAGGATGAGTAAATATTGCCGCCAGGAGCTGTCACGTCTGGTTTCAATTGTCCATCAGTAGTCACTCCCCAACTTGAAAAGTCAGATAGCTGATTGGCTACATCGGATGGTCGATTATCCATCTTGTCATTAAAAACAATCTTGTAGTTTCCTGATTTTAAGGCTTCACCATACTGTTTAGAAATAAATACAGAAGGAATTTTCTTTGCTTCATCATCAATAGCCATATTGATGTTTGCGCCCTCTACATTATTGTAGATCAAAGCACCAACTGCACCGTGTTTTCGTGCATTTTTGATCTTCTCTGAAAAGTTCATGGCTCCACGCTGAATGAGGGCAAGTTTCCCAGTTAAATCCAACTTCGCAAAGTCTTCTTCACGACCTAACCCTGCTTCGACGTATTCGTACTCTTTTCCTTTTTCAAAGTCCTTATCTGCTTCAGGTTGATTATAATCAAATTTTCCGTTATGAAGGCCGGCATTTCCCTCTAGACCTTTAACTTCAAAAACGGCTGTTGTCAATGTTTTATTGTTGACAGAAGCAACTGAAATCGAATCCTCAACAGTGGATGGATTTCCAATCAAGCCATAGTCTGGGTTTTCAGCTAGTGGTTTTGAATAACCATTTCCGAATGTATTACTATTTCCTGCTGAGATAAGAACAGAAACTCCCTTGGCACGAGCCCGTTTGATGGCATCCACAATATCAGAACCAGCATCGACCATAGAACCAGTGCTAGATCCCAAACTCATATTAATAGCATCTGCTCCCAAGGCAACTGCGTCATCAATCGCCTTTACATAAAGGGCAGAACTGGTCGTTTTTTGGCGATCTGAAAAGACACGCATAAACATGACTTGAGCTTCTGGCGCCACACCATAGACCTTTTCACCATTTGGTGCTTCTTTATCAGGGTTTCCAGCTGCAATCCCTGTTACGTGCATCCCATGAGAAGTTCTTTCTGCTTCTTTGATCTTATCTGTTCCGTCAAAGTAGTCATAGGCATAGACAACCTTATCACTATACCATTTACCGTAGTCGATTCCAGCAGCCTTTTTAGCTGCTTCGATGGCTTCCTTGTTTTTAAATTTTGCTTTTGACGGATTCGAAATTCGAAGTACCTCATGATTCAAATCAAGTCCAGAGTCAATAATGGCAACAACGGTCCCTGTTCCCTTGTAACCACCCTTCCAAGTTTTTGGTACTGTGATGATATCATTACTTGAAAGACTATTGGGTTTTGCAGACTCAGCTTTTTCTTGTTCTTTTTCAGTAGTTGCCGTTTCTCCAGTAGTTTTAGGAGCTGTCGTTGCTTGAGTCTCTTTTTTCTCCAACTCAGAAACCTTCTCAGTAGCAGGCGCTGTACTAGTATCGACTGTTGTTTCTTTTTGGACGACACCTTGATTTTCTTCTTTTGCAACTGCGCTATCTTTTCCTGATTCTTGGGCTTCAGCAGTTTTATCAACCGGAGCATCTACCTTAGCATCTTGTTTACTAGCATCCTCTTTAGAAGTTTCAACTTCTTGTTTCTCTCCAACTACTGGTGCAATCCCATTAGTATTGGTTTGGTCAGTCGCAGAGTTTGAGTGTTTATCGTCTTTTAGCTCTGTCTTAATTTCCTGAGTTTGAGCTTGATTTTCACCTGTACTCTGCTCATTGGCACTGACTTGACTTGCTCCAAAAACCAAAGCAGTTCCCAATAAAACTGAAGCAAGGCCAAATTTGTATTTCCTTAATGAAAAACGTTGTCGTCTATTCATAAATAATCTCCTTTTTCTTTAAAGTATACCTATTATAACGCAAATAATCATAAATTTTCATAAAAATCTGAATTGTCACAAAAATGTAATATTTACGTATATATTTTGCTTATTTAATTTTATCATTCGTGTTATTTGCTCTGTCAAACCAATATTTTCTAAATTCGTTCCTATATTTCAATCCATAAAATTATTTTATTATACAAACAATTTAGATTTTTTATACACAAAAAGACTAGGATTTAAAATTCCTAGTCTTTGTTATTTCGGTATAAATAGGTTTTACAAACTAAAAATCCATCTCATCCACACGAGGTGAGCCCGAAGTCACTGAAATTGTCTTTAAGACTTCTCGCTCGTCATTGCTGAGTTCAATCCCAAAACAGTCGAGATTGCTCTGGATGCGAGAGGCTGTTACGGACTTAGGTAGAGGTAAGAAACCTTCTGCCAAACTCCAAGCCAAGGCGATTTGAGCCACTGATTTCCCATGCTTAGCAGCAATTTCTTGGACTTCTTTCTGTTCAAACAACTCTCCTTGCCCAAATGGCCCCCAAGCCTCTAAGAGGATTCCTTTCTCTTTACAGTAGTCAACCACTTCCTCTTGATAAACTCCTGGTGCCAAGCGCACCTGATTAACCGCCGGGATGATTCTTGCTGTCTCAAGCAAGGCATCCAAATGATGGGGGAGGAAGTTACTAACGCCGATAGCGCGGATTTTGCCTTCTTGGTATAGGTCCTCCATCGCTCTCCAGACTTCAGCATTACGAGTTTTCCATTCGTTATTTTCTCTTAAAGGTTTTGGATTTGGCCAATGGATAAGGTACAAATCTAGATAATCCAATCCCAGTTTTTCCATTGATTCTTCAAATGCTTGGCGTGCTTCATCATAGCTGTGATTGGTATTCCAGAGTTTGGTCGTTACAAAGATTTCTTGTCTTGGAATACCGCTATCTCGAATAGCACGACCAACACTTTCCTCATTTTTATAGATAGCTGCAGTATCGATATGACGATAACCAGCCTTTAAGGCTTCTAAAACGGCTTGGTAGGCTACTTCTCCATTTTCAGCTTTCCATGTTCCAAATCCTAGTACAGGAATTGAAACTCCATTATTAAGGGTGTAAGATTTCATCGTTTTTCCTTTCTATGTCAAGAAAATCTAAAGAAACAAAATCCTGGTTATCAGAACACTTGCTCCTTTAGATTTTAACAATTATTGATCACGATCATAATAGATCTCGTGAGCTTTTAAGCGAGAATTGAGCAATTCAGGAACGGTCACAAATGTATACCCTTCACCCTTTAAATACTCAATAACACTTGGTAGAGAATTAACAGAAGGACCATGGATATCATGCATGAGGATGATCGAACCATTGCGAACCTGACGTTGAATCTCTGTCAAAATGGCTGTCTCATTTTTACTCTTCCAGTCCAAACTATCCACATCCCACATGATGAAGCTTAAATCAAGGCCGTTTCGAATATCATCAGTGATAGCACCATAAGGTGGACGCATCAGTTTAGAGCTTGATCCTAAAACTTGAGTTAACAAATCTTCTGTATCAGTGATTTGCTTTTTAGCATCTTCGAGCGAAAGTTGTGAAAGAACGGGATGACTCCAGCTGTGGTTTCCTACAACATGACCTTCTGATTTCATTCGTTTTAGAAGATTTTCATTACCTGCTATGTTTTTACCAAGTACAAAGAAGGTTGCTTTTACACCATATTTAGCTAAAGTATCCAAAGCCTGCGTAGTTGTACTAGGATTTGGACCATCATCAAAGGTCAAGGATACAACCTTTTTATTTTTCTTAGCAAAGTATGCTTGGTAAAGTTCAGCATCCTTTTCTAATAGATAAGAAGACTCAATGACATCAAAGAAACTGGATATGGGCAAAGCAATTTCCTCAACAGTCTCTCCAGCATTAGCAGGATAAAGGATGATTTGACTATCCTTATAATCAAAGCTCCAAGATGTCAATTCTTGGTCTGTGAAGCTCTTTATAACTTGATCAATTTTTGCCTGGTCAAGTTTCTTATCTTCTAGAGTTGATTTGATTTGACTCAGTAAGAGTTCCTTAGCCTTGCTTGCATCTTTGAAGAGTTTACTGAGGTCAAAAGCTTTCCCATCTTCTGTCAAGAAAATTTTCCCTAAAGAAGTCTTTTCTTTTTCTTCAACCTTTGATGCAGACAAATCGTAGACTTGCTTGCTGATATTACGAGCAACAACTCCCTTTAAGACAGGATCCAACTGCTCGGTATAATAAAAGACCAAATCCTCTTTATCTTCCAGCTTTTCTTTGATATCCTGGTTGATTTTTTCTCTAACAGACGCAATGACTTCCTCTCCTTGTAGAGGATAGTAGGCAATCACCTCAGCTTGACCTTTTCGGAAATGGTCCTTCTGACTACCTGAGTTGAATTGCTGGTCCTTTTCGCTTTTTAGCGCTTCAATTTTTTGTTCGTAAGATTGTTTTTGTAGTAGCTTATAACCAATAGCACTCCCTAATAGAATCGTAGCAATTCCAAAGATTCCAACAAGGGAAAGCAATAGCCTTCTCGTTTTATCGTGAGAAACACGTTTCGCTCTATTTTTTTTCATATTTCCATCATATCAAATCGAGGCTATTATTTCAATGATAAACAGGGATTCTGCCTTCTTTTTAGGAAAATAAGGCTCTATGTCAACTGTAGTGGGTGACCTATAACTAAGCACGAGAGGAGACGAACTTCGTCTTCTCTTTTGTGGTATTCAAAGCGATATAGATACGCTATTTAAAGTTTT
>NZ_JAUMZR010000073.1:0-2919 GCF_030528045.1 Streptococcus sp. | reverse complement strand
ATTATAGAGCCTCTTTTCTTCTGCCATAAAAAGCGGTGAAAAGCAAAATATGGAAAGAAATGAGAGATTATGGTATAATAAAACGATATGAAAAGGAGTATCTATGGACATTTCAGAAATTCGTCAAAAAATTGACGCAAATCGTGAAAAATTAGCTTCTTTTAGGGGGTCTCTTTGACCTCGAAGGCTTAGAGGAAGAGATTGCCATCTTGGAAAACAAGATGACAGAACCTGATTTTTGGAACGATAATATCGCGGCCCAAAAAACGTCGCAAGAATTAAATGAATTAAAAAACACCTACAACACCTTCCGTAAAATGGAAGAGTTGCAGGATGAAGTTGAGATTTTATTGGACTTTTTAGCAGAAGACAAGTCAGTCCATGATGAACTGGTCGAACAGTTGACGGAACTGGATAAGATGATGACCAGCTACGAGATGACCCTTCTCTTGTCAGAACCTTATGACCATAATAATGCAATCTTGGAAATCCATCCAGGATCTGGTGGTACTGAGGCACAGGATTGGGGCGATATGTTGCTTCGTATGTATACTCGTTATGGAAATGCCAAAGGCTTTAAAGTAGAAGTATTGGATTACCAGGCTGGTGATGAAGCGGGTATCAAATCTGTGACCTTGTCTTTTGAAGGACCCAATGCATACGGCCTACTTAAATCAGAAATGGGTGTTCACCGTTTGGTCCGTATTTCGCCATTTGACTCTGCCAAACGCCGCCATACTTCATTTACATCCGTAGAGGTTATGCCTGAGTTGGATGATACCATCGAAGTGGAGATTCGTGAAGATGATATCAAAATGGATACTTTCCGTTCAGGTGGTGCTGGTGGACAAAACGTCAATAAGGTTTCAACAGGTGTGCGTTTGACACACATTCCTACGGGAACTGTCGTCCAATCAACGGTCGATCGTACCCAGTATGGGAATAGAGATCGTGCCATGAAGATGTTGCAGGCTAAGCTCTATCAAATGGAGCAAGAAAAGAAAGCTGCGGAAGTTGATTCCCTTAAAGGTGAGAAAAAAGAAATCACATGGGGAAGCCAAATCCGTTCATATGTTTTCACGCCTTATACTATGGTAAAAGATCACCGTACAAGCTTTGAAGTTGCTCAGGTAGATAAGGTGATGGATGGAGACCTTGATGGTTTTATCGATGCCTACCTCAAGTGGCGAATCAGCTAAGATAGAAAGGAACTCATATGTCAATCATTGAAATGAGAGATGTTGTCAAAAAGTATGACAATGGAACGACTGCCCTGCGTGGTGTATCTGTTACCATTGAACCAGGAGAGTTTGCCTATATCGTAGGACCTTCTGGGGCAGGTAAGTCAACCTTTATTCGAGCTTTATACCGAGAAGTAAAGATCGAAAAAGGAAGCCTAACAGTTGCAGGCTTTAATTTAGTTAAAATTAAGAAGAAAGATGTCCCACTGCTACGTCGTAGTGTCGGGGTAGTCTTTCAGGATTACAAACTCTTGCCTAAGAAGACTGTTTATGAGAATATTGCCTATGCAATGGAAGTAATCGGTGAGAGCCGTCGTAACATCAAAAAACGTGTTATGGAAGTATTGGACCTGGTTGGTTTGAAACATAAGGTTCGCTCTTTCCCTAATGAACTCTCAGGTGGAGAGCAGCAACGGATTGCGATTGCTCGCGCGATTGTCAACAATCCTAAAGTATTGATTGCCGATGAGCCAACAGGAAACTTGGACCCAGATAATTCATGGGAAATTATGAATCTGTTGGAACGCATCAATCTCCAAGGTACTACTGTCTTGATGGCAACTCACAATAGCCAGATTGTAAATACCTTGCGCCACCGTGTCATTGCCATTGAAAATGGCCGTGTCGTTCGTGACGAAGCTAAAGGAGAATATGGATACGATGATTAGTAGATTTTTTCGCCATTTATTTGAATCATTAAAAAGTTTAAAACGAAATGGCTGGATGACAGTAGCAGCAGTGAGTTCGGTTATGATTACCTTGACCCTTGTTGCCCTGTTTGCATCTGTAATTTTTAATACAGCAAAACTGGCTACCGATATTGAAAACAACGTTCGGGTAATGGTTTACATTCGTAAGGATGTAGCTGATAACAGTGAAACGATTGAAAAAGAAGGTCAGACAGTTACCAATAATGACTACCACAAGGTCTATGATGCTTTGAAAGCTATGCCTGCTGTTAAGAGTGTTACCTTCTCAAGTAAAGAAGAACAGTACGAAAAACTAACGGAAACAATGGGTGATGATTGGAAGGTCTTTGAAGGGGATGCAAACCCTCTCTATGATGCTTATATCGTCGATACAAATTCTCCGCGTGATGTTAAAACGGTAGCTGAAGAAGCTAAGAAAATTGAGGGAGTATCAGAGGTTCAAGATGGTGGAGCCAACACTCAACGACTTTTTGAACTAGCTTCCTTTATCCGTGTTTGGGGATTGGTTATTGCAGGGCTCTTGATTTTTATCGCAGTCTTTCTCATTTCCAATACCATCCGTATCACTATTATTTCACGTAGTCGTGAGATTCAGATTATGCGTCTGGTAGGAGCGAGAAATGGCTATATCCGTGGTCCATTCTTGCTAGAAGGTGCTTTTATTGGCTTGCTCGGTGCAGCAATTCCTTCAGTCCTTGTATTCTTTGTTTACAATATGGTTTATCAATCGGTCAATAAATCCTTGGTAGGTCAAAACTTGTCAATGATTACTCCAGATGTGTTTATCCCTCTGATGACAGTCCTATTATTTATAATCGGAATTTTCATTGGTTCAATTGGTTCAGGGATTTCAATGCGTCGATTCTTGAAGATCTAGTTGGATTTAAATGCAAATTGCAGAACAAATCAGAAAAATAATGGCTCTATGTCAACTGTAGTGGGTGACCTATAACTAAGCACGAGAGGAG